>CACZRA010000198.1 GCA_902783395.1 uncultured Lachnospiraceae bacterium | reverse complement strand
TCCTCAGGGTACCCCTCCGGTTGCCGCCGAGTGGGATATATACATAATCACGGAACCAGTTGTTGAGCGTGATATGCCAGTGCCTCCAGAATGACGCGCAGGAATCCGTGAAAAAGGGCTGGGTGAAGTTTTCGGTAAGCCTGAAGCCCAGCAGCTCGGCGACACCTATCGCTATAGTGGAATAGGATGCGAAATCGCAGAATATCTGTACGGAATAAAGGCAGGTTGCGAGCAGCAGCTGGTATCCCGTTACATCCATGTAGTTGTCATATATGAGATCGACCGCGATGGCAAGCCTCGACGCGAGCACAAGCTTGAGGAAATATCCGTATGCCATGCGTATGAGCCCGTGTCTGATCCTGTCGTAATCAAAGACATGCTTTTCCTCAAACTGAGGAAGCAGATGCGATGATTTCTCTATGGGGCCTGACAGGAGCACCGGAAAAAAGGAGGCAAACGCCGCGTATGAAATGAACGACGGAGCCTCGCGCGTCTTGCCCTGATATATCTCGAATACATATGTCAGTGACTGGAAAATGTAAAAAGAAATGCCTACCGGAAGTATAATCTTCAGCGCCCTGTCCGCGGCGACAAGCGATGACAGAAGGCCCGCGTACTTAAAGAAGAAGAGCGTACCTATGAGCAGGATGACCGTAAGGATCATGCATCTCTTCCTCGTCCGCGCTTCATGCACATGAGCCATGAAATAACCCGAGCCGAAGGATATAAGGGTGACTCCGAGGAGAAGCAGGCCGTAACGCACATCCGCGTACATATAGTAAAAATAAGAAACAAATATAAGCCACAGGTTTGATGCCTTATGGCTTTTTGCTTTTGCTTCCAGAATGAAATATATTACAGCGACAACCGGCAGGAATATCGCAAATTCAACAGAGTTAAACAGCATGGGGATAGTTTACGATGCACGGGATAAAAGGTCAAGGCAAATGATCACGTCAGGCAGCGTCTTCACAGATCAGTATGTTCTTTCCATGCTGCTTGCCGTAGTACATGCGCTCATCGGCTACCTTGATGATATCCTCGGGCTTCTCATATTTTTCTTTGTTTTCCTCAAGACCGATGGTTATGGTCGCCGGTATCCTCTTATTAAAGAAAACGGTGGGATTTGATTCAACATGCCTTCTCAGATATTCCATCTTTTCCTTAGCGACGGTCAGGTCGTAATCCTTCATGAGGATTATTATCTCTTCCCCTCCCCATCTGCAGATACTGCAGCCCGGCATTTCTTTTTTTATCATCTTGGTAATGTGGCGCAGCACCTCATCTCCGCAGTCATGTCCGTAGGTATCGTTTATCCTCTTGAAATTATCGATATCCAGAAAGGCGATACAGAAAAACCTTGAAAGCTCACCATTCATATATTCCTCTACAAGCGGCAGAAATCCCCTGCGGTTAAGCAGTCCGGTCAGTACATCCTCCTTGGCGTCAACAGAAAGCTGTTCATTCTTCCGCTCAAGCCTGTGCATCTCGACCTCACTCGCGTAGATATAGAGGACATTATAGAAGATCATCGAAAATACCATCACAAATGATGAAAAGATGATAAGGATCGTTCTGATCACGGGAGCTGCTTTATAAACCGGCTGTTCATTTCCGAATTTCAGATAAAGAAAAACATATGTAGCAAAATTGAACACCAGCATAATAACAATGATCCATCTTGTGTTTCCCTTAAAAAGAAAGCTTCCGAAATAGATGATGATCGGGACGATGGAACAAAGGAAACAGCAGGACGCGCATTCCCATCCGACAAAGTAAACAGATATGACAGCGTAAACCGTGACCTCCAAAAAGATGCTGACGTAAACCGGCATGATATGGCCGAACCTGCAAAACAGAACACAGAACAGATAAACCACAACACTTAAGATATTCAGGTTCACGAGAGGCATTACGCCGCCGGCCCACATAACAGCCAGCAGAGTCGCATGCACCAGTCCCATGACCGCAACAGTGACGATAAAACCGTTGTGGACAAGGAAATGCATGATCTTGTTTATCATCTTTTTATTATGCATGCCGTCGTAACCTCTTTTCCGTCCTGTCCCTCATATTGCCTGAGAGGGCTGCCTTCTGTATTCATCTCTCCGGGTTTTCATCTCATACATACGCTCATCCGCTACGGCGATATATTCATCGAGATCATCCATGCCTTCCTTCGGCGGCATGACCACCCATCCGTAGCTGACACCTACATCAAAAGGATTGTCATGGGAAAGGTTGTATTCCTTCAGGCCCCTGTCTATTTTCTCCCCCATCGAATCCGGTTCCGTACTGTCCTTATCTATAGCAGCCATGATAAGGAACTCATCCCCGCCCGTACGGACGATCCTCGCCCCCTCCGGAGCGCTTTTCTTTAGCTCTGACGAAACGGCCGCTATGGCCTCATCGCCTGCCGCATGCCCGTAGGTGTCATTCAGATGCTTGAGACCGTTAAGATCAGCCACACAGACAAACAGATGCCTGCCGTTAAGGGCCGCATCCTTTATCACAATGTCCGTATAGTATTTCATTCCTTTCCTGTTGTAGCAGCCGGTCTGCTGATCCGTCATATTCTCAATGAAAAGCTCCTCATATCTTTCACTGAGATCCATCATCTGAAGCCTTATCTCTGCCTCTTTCCGCAGCTCGTGCGTCTTTCTGTCATGTATGTCATGTATAAGGAGCAGGAAATCACTCCCGCCCGCCTCATCCTCACGGGTCGCGTTGCAGAGCACGATCTCTGACCAGAAATAGCTCCTGTCTGCATGTCTTAATCTGCATTCCATCGAAATATATACGTTCCTTGAAAGGCGCTCACGCAGGTATTCCGTATCGCAGAAGTTTATGATCCTCTCCCTGTCCTCGGGATGGGCATTGATATACAGGAGATCGCAGAACTCCCTGAAACCGGATACTTTCCGGTCAAAATTCCCAAACTCCGGGTTCAGGTCCATCATCCTGCATTCTGAAGCTTCAAAATCCACAGCCAGTATCATCTGATACAGGCTTTTTATCGCATTTTCCACACTCATGTCAGTATCCCTCTGTCCGCAAATCTACTTCATTATAGCGAAATCCACGTCTCTGTCAAAAACACCATGAGTCATCTGTTATTCAGCGGACGGTCTTTTGCGGCCATTTTCCTGAACTCTACAAAGGTGCATACTGCTATGATGATATCGAAGGCGAGGAATATCAGCAGAAAAATATCATTGTCCAGTGAGATATAGAAATCATAAAAACCGTGTATCATCACAGGCACGATCAAAGCAAGGAGAAGCTTCTTATCGCGGCCTGTCGGATCACCGTTGACATCGCAGTATTTTGCCTCTCCCATGAAGTATCCCATATATACGCTGAATATCGCATGTCCCGGTATAGAAAGAATGGCACGCGACACCGCGGTTACGAGACTTCCGTCCAGCAG
>CACZRA010000197.1 GCA_902783395.1 uncultured Lachnospiraceae bacterium | reverse complement strand
TATATACTTGGGTTCGAAGTCATGATCAACGTCTATTCCCATGGAACTCTTGGGAAGATCCCTTACATGTCCCATCGACGCTACGACCTGATAGTTGTTCCCGAGAAATTTTTTGATTGTCTTGACTTTAGCGGGTGACTCCACCACGACCAGATTCTTTGCCATAAGTCTGTTTCCTCCGTTGGCAACAGCTGATGCCGTTTCAAATTCTACGAAAGCGGATTGTACACCCTTTTATGTATTCAGGTCAAGACCGGACCTACTCTTCCTTGATCTCTCCGGTCTTCAGGATAAATTTGACAGAGCCGTTCATATCGTCACTCTTTCCGGAGAAGGTCTGATAGCGGGAGCCTGTTTTCTGTATGGCATCCAGGCGGTCCAGCATATCCGTTACATTATCACCGAAAAGATCTATAAGCTTCTGTATACCCTCGTCATTAAATTCGATCATTCCGTCATGAAGCTCTCCTGCACCGTCCAAAAGCTCACCGACTCCGTCATCCAGCTCTCCCGCTCCGTCATCCAGATCGAGCATTCCGTCATTCAAGTCTCCGGCACCGTCATCAAGATCCTGAGCACCGTCCTTAAGATCTATGGTTCCGTCATAAAGCTTTACGCCGCCGTCAGAAAGCTCGGACATGCCTTCCCTCAGATCTGACAGTCCCTTTCTCAGATCACCGGTTCCGTCACTCAATGTATCAAGTCCGTCCATAAGACTTCCCGCTCCGGCGCTGAGCTGGGCAAGACTCTTCTTGGTTGAATCCGAGGTAAATGTGTCAGTAATCTCCTGCATCCCTCCGGAAACCACTCCTCTGACGACAGTGTTCAAAAGAGCTGTAGTCTGGGCGTTCATGGCAAGAGCGTCCCTTGTGGCTTTATCAAGCGAGGCTATCACTGCGGCAACCTGGATCCTTGTTGCAGGATCGCTGAGATACTGCTGCATCACCGCATTCCGCTGGGCCGTATCCGGTATGGACATGAGCTTTTCTATAAGCTCTTCCGGTGTCATCGAAGCCTTAAGTGACGACGAGTTATTTCTGAGAGCCGAAAGATCCGTATCAATAAGCTCCATGGCCTCAAGCTCACAGACCACATCCCATACTGCCGAGGCCGCCTCCCTGTTGATCATATTGGCACTGAGTAGCATCTCTGCCGCTTCGTTTTTACTGTTGCGGACATCACTGTACTCCCCGGCTTTCTGAGCTTCACAGGCATTTTCCAGATCATCGGCAGTCCCGGAAACAGCCTGTACGGCCTCGTTCACTGATAAGGATATGCTTTCCGTAGATTCCTCAAGCTCTGTGAGAATGTCTGTCAATTCGTCCAGCATATCGATCTGTCCGGATATTTCATAGTATTTCTGATAATAATCCCTGTAATACTCTTTATAATAGTTGTTTATATCGGTATCCTCTTCCTCATCCCCGGTATCGTTTCCGCTTACGTCTCCGGCGGTATCATCTGATCCGTCTTCCTCATCCTGTTCATGATCAGGATCAGGTTCCCCAAGCTCCTCAAGCATTGCCCGGAGCTCTTCCTTTTCACCTTCTGCCTCATCGATCCTGTCTTCAAGCATTTCGGCAAGGCTGTCTAAGGCATTGTTAACGGAAACAGTATGTTCTTCGGCTTCTCTGAGGCACTCAAGGATCATTTCCGCAGTATCGTCTTTATCATCATCTGTAACGTCTTCGGATACAGATCCGCAAAATCCGTCAACACTCTGCATTGCCCGTTCATTGCTTTCATCCATACGGATGAGATCGGCGCTTAATGCGCTCAGGGCAGCAGAATAAGATTCCGGGACCACCGGACTTACCTGACTGTTAAGATAGCTCACCAGACTGTTAAGTGTTTTGATATCTCCTGATTTTGAATCAAGGAGTGAGGTGAATTTCTTTACACCGTTGTTAAGCTTTTTTGATCCGTAGAACGCCGAAACCGCTCCGTCATCCAGCTTTCTGCCTCCTCTGTCAAGCTTCTTTGTGCCTCCGTAGGCCTCACAGATTCCGTCCTTTAAGTCTCCTGCTCCGTCCACAAGATCCTTTGTACCGTTCAGGATATCTTCACTCCCGTCCTTCAGATCCCTGGTCCCGTCCTTAAGCTCGGAGGTTCCGTCTTTCAGCTCGGAGGTTCCGTCTTTCAGGTCATTTACCCCGTCCAGCAGATCGGATGTGCCGTCTATAAGCTCCTGTGATGCATCGGCGAGCTCATCCATGTCATCCTTCACCTTATCGGTATCAATATTATCTGTAAAGGACACCTCCTGAAGCACATCGGGAAGGGCGACCGTAAGTGTGGAATTAAGCTCGAAATCCACGGCATCGGCTGTAATGACCACATGATCAGAGATATCAAGGTCTTCTGCCTTCTCCCTCTGTTCTTCATCAAGCTTATCCTTGAATTCATCATACTTCAGAGATTCATACAGTCCGGGAAAGGCATATCCGATCACGATGGCATTGTTTCCCTCGGAAATAAGCCTCGCATTTTCGACCTGTACATTTGAGAAAACATCATTCGGAAGTATCACTCCCGTAAGCATCGTAAACGGTATGCTGACATGCTCCGTTCTTCCGTCCACCTCTATGGTTTCATCCGTGGTATTGGTATAATCAAAGCGTATCTCCACATGACCGCTCTTTCCATGTATATCCTCCGGGCTTATCTCCTGTCCGTTCAGTTTGTATGTAACATGGACCGAAACAGGCGTCTTTTCAGTCGGAGTCCCCTGATAATATATATCGTTTCCGTTTGCGTTCCATGTGATCGAGCCGTCCTTACCTTTTTTATATTCCTCATAGCCCTTAACGTTTTTTATATCCTTAAGCTCTGACTGATCCTTTATCGTACTGCTTCCGGCAGGATTTTTAAGCCATTCACTGGCTATTATCTCCGTAGGATCGCCTGAAGGGTCTGCGATAACAAACACGGTTTCCTCTTTATCATATTCACGGTCCTCCAGGCTTTTAACTCCGGCAACCGTTTCGACAATGTCCTCGATAGCATCTTCCCGGTCTGTATTCTTATACTCTTCGGCATGGGCGACCTTAAGATTACGGTTTCCGGCAAAACCGGCAGCCGTCGCAAACAATGCTGCAGCCAAAAGCATACATATGCACTGTTTATGATACCTGTTCATTCCGCATCTCCCTTTGTAGAAAAAAAGCAAATACTTTTTTCGTTGAAATACTGATCGTTTTATGATAGGGTTTTGTAATATGACCGTTAGTCATTTTTTTCTCATGAGCGATATTATT
>CACZRA010000196.1 GCA_902783395.1 uncultured Lachnospiraceae bacterium | reverse complement strand
GAGAGACCTGGATGCCCTTCCATTTTCCGGATTCCCCGGTGAATGAGCTGACGAATGCTGCTCTGGACGATTTTGCGAGGATACCCGAGTACAAGGTCTGTGCGGTGACCATAGGAAAGCTCGGATAATGGAGATTGAAGAGGCCGTTGGTCTTATTGAAGGGAGCATCGTACCGCTTGAGGATACGATAAAGGTTCCGCTGCATGAGGCCGTCGGCCTTATTGCAGGAGAAGATATAACAGCTTCGATGCCCGTTCCTTCTTTTGCAAGATCGGCCATGGACGGGTATGCGGTACGGGCTTCTGATCTTGACGGTGCTTCAAAGACAAGGCCTGTCAGACTGAAGGTGCTCGGTGAGGTACTGGCCGGTGATGATAAGGATATAGGATACAGTCCCCTTTGCGCAGTGAGGATAATGACCGGAGGCATGGTGCCTGACGGGTATGATGCTGTAGTCAGGCAGGAGGATACCGACTACGACGATACAGAGGTATGTGTATATGTTCCTGTCCCTTCCGGCAAAAATATCTGTCCTGCCGGAGAAGAACTGAGGGCCGGTGATATGGTTATTGAAGAGGGGAGCCGTATAGGGAGGATCGAGGCGGGACTCATTGCCTGTGCGGGCAGGGGGGAGATATATGTCAGGCGTCCTGCGAGGATATCCCTGATCTCAACCGGAAGCGAGCTTAAAGAGCCGGGATGTGATCTTAAGCCGGGTCAGATATACGGCAGCATTCTGTATATGCTGGCCGCATCCATAAAGCAGGAAAAGCTGGAAGTGGCCTGGAGCGGTATCTGCCCTGATGATAAGAGACAGATCGAAGAGCGGATTAGAAGCGCGCTTGCAGTCTCGGATCTTGTGATCACTACGGGAGGTGTTTCAGTCGGAAAAAGGGATCTTCTCCCGGAGGTACTGGAGGATCTGGGGGCCGAAAGGCTTTTTTCCGGCGTCAATATCCAGCCCGGAACCCCTACTGTCGCCGGTTTATTGGACAACAAGCTCATTTTAAGCCTTTCAGGCAACCCCTATGCTGCTCTTGCCAATTTCGATCTGTATTTCTGGCCGGCCGCTGCCCGGCTCATGGGGAGTGCTTATTTCCTGAATAAAACGGAAGAATGCATCCTGAGTGACCGTTATGATAAGGTGAACGGCATGAGAAGGCTCGTGCGCGCAAGGGAAGAAGGCGGCAGGGTTTATCTGCCGGCTGCAGGACATATGTCCTCGGTGTTCGGAAATATGGGGCAGTGCAACTGCTATATGGATATTCCGGCAAAGACGAAGGTCGTACCGGGAGATAAGGTTAAGATAATAAAGATAAGAGGGACATGACGGTGAAGGAAAAGCTTCCTGACATTTCCGCGGGTATACTTTCAGGCGGCAGGAGCTCCAGAATGGGGCAGGATAAAGCGCTTATAAGGATAGGAAACGAGCGTATAATAGAGAAACTGTCAAGGGAGCTTTCTGTTTTTCCGGAGGTCCTGGTTTCTGCTGGTGAAAACAGCTCATATGAAGCCCTCGGGCTTCCGGTCGTATATGATGAGCATAGGAATATAGGGCCCATGGAGGGCCTGTATCAGATATTAAAGCATGCAGCAGGCGACTATGTTTTTATATGCGCTGCGGACATGCCGGAAATAACCGGTGATATAGCGGTCTATATTTCCGGTTATATCTCATCTGACTATGACTGTTATGTGATAGCGGATGATGATCATATCCAGCCCCTGTGTGCGGTTTATTCAAAGAGGGTGCTGCCTGTCATAGAGGAGCTCATAGCATCGGGAAAATACCGTCTCAGAGAGATATTCTCCAGAGTGAGGACTAAGTACATATCACTTGAGTTTACCTGCTTTGATAAGAATACCGTTCGCAATATAAATACTCGGGAGGATCTGAGGGAGCTTGCAAAGCCCTTTGTTTTCTGTGTCAGCGGGTACAGTGACAGCGGAAAGACCGGACTGATCGAAAGACTCATAAATGAATTCATAACCGACGGATGGTCGGTAGGCGTGATAAAGCATGACGGACACGACTGCTTTACCGATGTCAGGGGGGCTGACACAGAACGCTTCATAACAGCGGGAGCTGCTGCAACGGCTGTCTTTTCCGACAACAGATATGCCATGCATTTTGGCGAAGGGACGGATATGGGCTCGCTCATAGACAGGATGATGGATATGAAAGCCCCTCCGGATGCGGTGATCATTGAAGGAATGAAAAACTCCGCCTTCCCGAAGATAGAGATAGTGAGGCGGGGCATATCGGAAAAGAGTGTATGTGACGAAGCTTCCCTTATCTGCATAGCAACCGACTTCTTATCCCCCGACAGCGTAATATGTCCCGTTTACGGGCTGGATGACACCAGGGGGATCTTTTTATGTCTTAAGGAATATTTTGATACCGACTTTTGGCGTCCAAATCATACTTTGAGAGGAATATCTGAATGAAGCTTATAAAAACAACTGATGCCGTGGGACATGTATTATGCCATGACATCACGCAGATAATACCGGGGGTAAAGAAGGGACCAGTATTTAAGAAGGGACATATCGTTACAGCCGAAGATATCCCGGTGCTCTTGTCCGTGGGCAAGGAGAATCTATATGTCTGGGAAAAGAAGGAAGGATTCCTGCACGAGGACGAAGCGGCGGAGATACTGAAAAATATCTGTATCGGAGACTCGGATCTGATGGAGGGATCTCTTCCCAGTGAGGGAAAGATAACCATTACCGCAAAGACAAAAGGACTCCTGAAGGTAAGATCCGGCAGACTTAAAGCCGTCAATTCCCTTGGGGGGATGATGATAGCAACGGTGCACGGTGATTTTCCCGTGAAGCCCGGTGATAAGCTCGCGGGAACACGGCTCATACCTCTTGTCATGGAAAAGGAGAAGCTGGATGAGGCGGTCAGGACCGCAGGAAG
>CACZRA010000195.1 GCA_902783395.1 uncultured Lachnospiraceae bacterium | reverse complement strand
GTATTCGTGATCAGTGAAAAATCCGTTTCCGATATAACCTTATTGATCTCTGTGATATTAAGACACGTCATTACAGAGAGGCTTACGATAAGGGCGGCATATATCCCGCTGATGAATACCTGCTTTTTCTTCCAGAGTATCACCATTACGGCTGTGGCAGTCGCAAGACACGCAAGCTGTATGATCATCCCTTTCACGGTAAAGACAGGGAATGACTTATACTCCAGATCCGCGGATATTATCCCGGGGTTCTTCGCAAACAGGAAGTAATCAACGGATGCTATCCCGCACGAGATCCACAGGCCAAGGCAGATCCTCCTCTTTCCTAAAGGTGCTGCGAGCGAATAAAAAACCGTAAGCCAGCAGAGGAAAAATCCCCCGGATATACATAAGCTGCTGATAATAAATGTCACCGGATTTCTGTAAGCGGAAGGCTCGACAAATTCCGCGGGAGAGGATGCCACCAGAGCAGACGGTATCAGTGCCCCGATAAGCAGGGTCAGAACAAGTGCCCCTCCCCAGTACAATATGCGGGACGGCACTTTTACATCCCCGCCGGTCTCTTTTGCCTTTGTTCTGCCGTCATCCGGCGGATCCTTCATTACTATGTTCTTCACAAGCGAAAAAACATTGTTCATGGTCCAGTACAGTACCAGCCCTGCCGGACTGGAATATAGAAGGATCAGAAACAGCCCTGCCAGTACATATATCTGTATATTCTCCCTGATCGGAGCCCCTTTCGTATATATGACCGCAGCGATGCAGTTTATTAGCGTCATAAGGACAGGCAGCACATTGACGGACACGGATCCTATCCGGATCATGGCGTCTGCCGCTCCCAGATCCTTTATGCAAAGGAAGGATGTTCCCTGCAGAATACTGAGATGTGAGAGGAAATGATACGCTGCAATAAAGAAGGGTACCTGCAGCATCAGGGAAATAGAGCTTCTCAGAGCATACAAAGGATGGTAATCCTGCTTTCTGTAGTATACGGAAAGCATCATTACCTTCTCGTCTCCCTTAAAAACCCGGCGGATATGGTCCGTCCAGCGCTTCATTCCATCCTGCTTTTTCTTCTCCTCCGCCTGTATCTTATCTGCCCTGAGGTAAAGCGGCAGCAGCAGGAAGTTTATGACTATGCTCACTCCTATAACAGCTATCCCGGGGTTGCTCGTTATCCGGTTGATGATAAGGAAACATGTCTCCAGGACCAGCTCTATCGGAAAGATGATAATATAATACAATATTTGCCACATGCGGCATATGATACCATATTTTCAGTGCATTTTCTACTTACCGCTGAAGGATGCTGTACAAAAAATAGCGTGTCAATATCGAATTGTGTTATAATAGCGTGGTTCTTCTGACTAACGTCGTGATGATAATACTGCAGTCAAACCATAAGCGAGGCCGGATAAATGTATACTCTGCTCATATATCCTATCGAGATATTCCTACAGGTCGTCTTTTCCGTCATTTATGATCTGCATCCAAGCGCCTGTCTTGCCATAATAGGAGTAAGCCTTGTTGTCAATCTGCTGCTGCTTCCGTTATACAACAGGGCAGACAGGATATCGCAGGAGGAACGGCTGAGACAGGAGGCCATGTCACGGTGGGTAAAGCATATACGGGGCGTGTTCGGCGGCGATGAACGCTTTATGATGCTTCAGACCTACTACAGGAAACAGGGATACCGTCCCATATATTCTCTCAGAAGCTCAATCTCACTTCTGCTTCAGATTCCCTTCTTTATAGCAGCTTATCATTTTCTTTCAAACCTGAAGCTTTTGGATGGCTATGCATTTCATTTTATCAGGGATCTGGGAGCGCCGGATGCACTGATTTCGATCGGAAATATAAGCATAAATGTCCTCCCCATATTGATGACTCTGATCAATATGGTGTCGATAATCATATACACTGGAGAATCGACCCTGAAGGAAAAGATCCAGTTATACGTCATGGCACTTCTTTTTCTGGTCATACTCTATGACAGTCCCAGCGGTCTCGTTATCTATTGGACGATGAATAATATTTTTTCTCTTATCAAAAATATAATATACGGGATCAAAAGAAAAAGCGGACCCGGAAAAAAGCAGAACGCTGTGGATCGGAAGGAGGATCACAGTCTTTATATATACGGCGTTATCCTTCTTACCATACTTACAGGAGCCGTGATACCTGTTTCGGTCGTCGTATCAAGCCCGGAGGAATTCGTTACCCTTACGGCATACGTGGATCCGCTGCATTATGTCCTGAGCTCATTCCTGACTGCAGCAGGTCTGTTCCTGATATGGTTTTCGGTATTTTATTACCTGATGGAATCACGTGCGAGATATGCTTTAAGACTGCTTCTGTGGCTTTTCAGCGTTGTGGCACTGGTTGACTTTCTATGGTTCGGCAAGGTTCCGCTCACGCTGTCTTCCGAGCTTGTTTACCGGGGGGAGTTCAGTTTTGATACGTCAAGGATCGCATTTAACGCTTTGATCATAGTGTTAATTCTGGCTGTATCAGTGGTCATCTGGATACGGCGGAATGCTCTGGTCAGATACGCTTATCAGCTTTTCATCGCGGGGCTCGCAGTCCTTACAGTCGTAAATATCGTAAATACCGAGAAACAGCTGTCAGATATGAGCTACCTCAAGAATGATACCGAATATAAGGGGTTTTCACTGTCAAAGAACGGTAAGAACGTAGTGGTGATAATGCTTGACTGCGCGAAAGGCCCGTATATACCGTATATAATGGCCGAAAGGCCGGAGCTGAAAGATGTTTATTCTGGTTTTGTATATTATCCAAATTCTTTATCCCATGGAGAACACACTATGATAGGCGCCCCGGGACTTTTCGGAGGCTATGAGTATGTACCGGAGGGAATGAACAGCAGACCGGACGAAAAGCTTGTTGATAAGCATGATGAGGCGCTTACCGTAATGCCTTTGATCTTTTCCGAAAACGGATATGATACAACCGTTTATGATCCGCCCCTTGCCGGTTATAATGATGTCAGTGATCTCTCCATATATGATCCTTATCCCGATATACATGCTTACAGCTTAAAGGGACGCTTCCTGCCTGAGGACGCCATACAGTATACCGAGTCATACAGGAAAAGGCAGTTTTTCATGTACGGCATCATGAAGTCCGTTCCTCTGGCGATGCAGCCGTTTATATACCGCGGAGGCACATATCATTATCCCGATACCTTCAGCGTGGATGCATTGATGAATGTTGATTCAGAATTCACGGACAGCTATGCCATATTAGACAATCTGATAAATCTAACTGAAATCAGTGACAATGACAGGGGCAGCTTCATGATGATGGATAACGACGCGACGCATGATCCGAGGGAACTGCAGCTTCCGGATTACACTGCAGCAGATTATGTAGATAATACAGGCCTCGAGACCGGGGAGAGGACAGATGACGAGGGTAATATCGTACAATTAACATTTGCTGAATATTACCATGTGAATATGGCTGCTCTTCTGAAGATAGGGGAATGGCTGGATTATCTTAAGGAAAATGACGTTTACGACAATACACGCATAGTGATCGTAAGCGACCATGGCTCTTCACAGAGGGAGTATGAAGACCTGATACTTGAGGACGGCAGGGATGTCGAAGGCTTCTGCCCTCTTCTTATGTACAAGGATTTTGGCGCTGAAAGCTTTGGCACGGATGACAGGTTTATGACAAATGCCGACACCCCTTCGCTTGCCATGGATGGTATAATTAACGATCCGGTTAACCCATTCACAGGACAGCTGATAGACTCCGGTGATAAAGCAAACAAACAGATGGTGCTGGCTGATAATTTTTTCGACACGGATGCATACACATTCCTGAAACCCGGACAAAACTGGTATTCGGTAAAGGATGATATCCGGGACAGGGATATGTGGAAAAAAACAGATTGATATATTTTTGATCTTGTTATCTGCTCTCAGGCATCAGCACAAATTCCTTGTCTTCGTAGACTGGAAGATAATATGAATATGGTTCCATAATATCTTTATAATACCATCCTTCATAATCGGAATGGTCATATGCAGGAAGATCCTTTATTTCAATCTGAGTCCCGTCTTTGACAGTCCATTCTACAGAGTCCCCTGCTCCATATATGAAGGTTAATTTATGTGTTTCATCAGTACTTATCCTTTCGTCGGGAATTTCAATATCACTGTCAAACAGTTCAACCATATGCTTCATCCGTTCATTCAAGAAAAACTTCAGATATCTGAACTTATTGTCTATATCATCATAATACCCTCTTGACAGAGCACTTTCATTATCAAGCCATCGTACCCTGTCCATCTTTACCGCAGCTTCAACGATTTTTTTATAATTATCTATCGATTTCACATACGTATCCTTTAACAAGGTGCAATTCTCCGCAAAAACCCCGGCTGCAGCTTTTTTATATTGTTCATTATCCATCAGCTGACTGTCCCAGTCTAAGACATAATCATAACCCTGGTTAAGAAGCGTCCCTGTATAATCTAAAAAAAATACCTGTGTCTGCCTGCCGCATGAATGGTCATAATCCCAACACGGCCCCGCATACAGGAGATCATCATTTTGTTTTTTATAGAAGTAGTAGCTTGTCCTCGCTGAATCAAGATTGTATACGAACTCTTCGATGATAAATCTCTTACAGAAAGAATCTATGTCTATATCGGATAAACTGCCTGAGGATATCGCATCATCTGCGTTCTGTACATATGACCTGATGTATTCTACCTCATCAACAGATGCATTGTCCGGAGCTTTAAGCGTAAAGCAGTATCCCCCCGTATGAAATCCGGCGTTCTTTTCGTCAAATGCTTCTTCCCAGTTCTTCTCTATCAGATATCCGCCGGAAATATCACGAAAAGGTACAGTATAATCATATCCTTTTATATCGCCGTCATTATAAACACCCGG
>CACZRA010000194.1 GCA_902783395.1 uncultured Lachnospiraceae bacterium | reverse complement strand
CGTTTTCTTTTGCCGCATCATTTTCATGCTTTGCAACATAGTTTAAGGAATCGCCCGTGACATAGTCAAACTGCCTCAGGAGATCCTTTGCCTGATTGTTCAGTCCTGTAGGGACCTGCACGATAAGTGTCACATACTGGTCACCCCGGTTATTTGCGTTTCTCAGAGACGGGACTCCCTTGCCCTTAAGTCTTACCCTGGTGTCTGTCTGGGTACCGGCTTTGACGTTATAAACGACCTTCCCGTCTACGGTATCGATCATCACATCACCGCCTAAAGCAGCCTGAGCATAGGATATGGGCGCTGTGGAATATATATCCATATCCCTCCTCTGGAAGATGGGATGTCTTGCAACATCGACCTCGACAAGCAGATCGCCTCTCGGGCCGCCGTTGCTTCCCGGCTCTCCCTTATCCCTGATACGGACAGCCTGTCCGTTATCAATACCGGCAGGTATCGAGACCTGTATCTTTTTCTTTGATGCGATATATCCCGTTCCGTAGCAGTCAGGACATTTGTCCTTTATCATCTGTCCGGATCCGTGACAATCCGGACAGGTCTGGATATTCTGTACCGTGCCGAAAAGCGACTGCTGCGTAAATACGATCTGTCCCTTTCCGCCGCACTTCCCGCATGTAGTTTTTCCGGTTCCCGGCTTGCATCCCGTTCCCTTGCACTTGGGACATTCGTCCTTGAGTGTCAGCTCTATCTCCTTTTCGCAGCCGAATACCGCTTCTTCAAAGGTTATGCGCACAGCAGTACGAAGATTCGCGCCTTTTCTCGGCCCCGTATGATTTGCTCTGCTCCGGCCTCCGAAGAGATCCCCGAAGATATCGCCGAACATATCGGTGAAATCCATGGTACTGAAGCCTCCGAAATCTCCGAATCCGCCTGCTCCGCCACCGGGACCGTCAAACGCTGCATGACCGAACTGATCGTACTTTCTGCGTTTATCCGGATCTGACAGGACAGCATATGCTTCAGAAGCCTCCTTGAACTTTGCCTCGGCCGTCTTATCTCCGGGATTGGCGTCAGGATGGTATTTCTTTGCCAGCTTCCTGTATGCTTTTTTTAAGGTTTCCTCATCGGCGCCTTTCTCGACACCGAGAACCTCATAATAATCTCTTTTCTGATCTGCCATGTCTGGGTTTACTCCATATTCTTCACTGAATCACTGTCTACAGGCTTTGACACATGCCGAAAAAGCATGTGTCAAAATCCGCTTTCAGCGGACAATATTCAAAGGGATCGCGCCGTACCGGCATGAGCATCAATGTTAAGAAACTCATACCTCCCGATAGTCTGCATCTACTACATCCGGCCCTCCGTCATCCGAAGAGGAAGATCCGTTATCGGATGCTCCGCCGCCCATATTACCCATATCGGGAGCGGGTCCGGCCTGAGGACCGGCGCCCTGGGCCTTCTGCATATTCTCATACATAGCGGAGAATACCTTCTGAGCCGATGCCTCGAGCTTGCTCTTGGCCGCCTTTATCTCATCCACATCACTCTCACTGAGCTCCGATGCATCGTTGTGCTTTGCAAGAATATCCTTTAATGCCTTAAGATCTGCCTCTACCTCACTCTTTGCTGAAGCATCGAGCTTATCACCGACCTCATTTATCGCATTCTCGGTCTGGAAGGCAAAGGAATCGGCATCATTCTTTGTATCGATGGCCTCTTTGCGCTTCTTATCCTCAGCCTCATACTGCTGGGCATCCTTTACAGCCCTGTCTATCTCATCATCCGACATGCTGGATCCGCCGGTTATGGTGATATGCTGCTCCTTACCTGTCCCGAGATCCTTCGCGGATACATTAACTATACCGTTTGCATCGATATCAAATGTAACCTCTATCTGAGGCATTCCTCTTCTTGCAGGCGGTATGCCGTCAAGCCTGAACTGGCCGAGGCTCTTATTATCCTTCGCGAACTGTCTCTCACCCTGAAGGACATTTATATCCACTGCGGTCTGATTATCCGCCGCCGTTGAAAATACCTGGCTCTTTTTGGTAGGTATGGTCGTATTTCTTTCGATGAGCCTCGTAGCTATGCCTCCCATAGTCTCGATGGAAAGTGACAGAGGAGTTACATCCAGAAGAAGCACATCCCCCGCTCCTGCGTCACCCGCAAGCTTTCCGCCCTGTATCGACGCACCGATAGCCACACACTCGTCAGGGTTGAGACTCTTTGAAGGCTCCTGCCCCGTAAGCTGCTTTACTTTATCCTGCACACAGGGGATACGCGTTGAACCACCTACAAGAAGCACCTTTCCGAGATCCGAATTATTCAGTCCCGCGTCCCTCATGGCATTCTGTACGGGTACGGCGGTTTTTTCAACTATATCATGGATAAGCTCTTCAAACTTTGCCCTTGTAAGATTCATGTCAAAATGCTTGGGTCCGTCTGCGGTTGCGGTAATGAACGGCAGATTAATGTTTGTCGTGGATGCACTGGAAAGCTCCTTCTTAGCCTTTTCCGCCGCTTCCTTTATACGCTGCATGGCCATCTTGTCACCGGAGAGGTCTATGCCTTCTTTGTTCTTGAAGTCATCTACCATATATTTCGATATCACGTTATCAATATCATCTCCTCCGAGATGAGTATCTCCGTTGGTCGCAAGAACCTCTATGACGCCGTCGCCTATCTCGATTATGGATACATCGAAGGTGCCTCCTCCGAGATCATATACAAGGATCTTCTGTTCCTTCTCGTTATCAAGACCGTATGCCAGTGCCGCTGCCGTGGGCTCATTTATAATACGCTTTACATCGAGCCCGGCGATCTTGCCGGCATCCTTTGTTGCCTGCCTCTGTGCATCATTGAAGTATGCCGGAACCGTTATGACAGCCTCCGTCACCTTCTCTCCGAGATAGCTTTCCGCGTCAGCCTTCAGCTTGGTAAGGATCATTGCGGATATCTGCTGTGGTGAATACTTCTTGTCATCTATCGTACGTCCGCGGTCCGTACCCATATCACGCTTGATGGATGATATGGTCCTGTCCGCGTTTGTTACGGCCTGTCTCTTTGCAGGCTCTCCGACAAGTCTCTCACCGTTATTCGTGAACGCAACTACCGAGGGAGTTGTCCTCATTCCTTCCACATTTGCTATGACAGTGGGCTTTCCGCCCTCCATGACTGCCACACATGAATTTGTTGTTCCGAGATCGATTCCGATTATCTTACTCATAGCTTTATCCTCCTCATTTTGCCACAGACACCATAGAGTGTCTTACGACTGAATCATTAAGTGTGTATCCTTTTTGTAATTCCTTGCAGACCTTTCCGGATTCATAATCCTCCGTATCCTCCTGCATCACCGCGTTGTGCAGATTAGGGTCAAAATCCGCTCCGAGCGCTTCTATAGGTTTTACTCCCAGTTTTTCAAGCTCGTCGAGAAGCTGCTTATAAACCTTATCCATTCCCTCCATAAACGGATCATCCTTTTTCTCCTGATCCTTTCCCGCCATCTCGAGTGCTCTCTCGAAATTATCTATGACCGGAAGTATCGCCTCTATTACTGTCTTCTCTCCGTTAGAGAACATTTCGGATTTTTCTTTGTCGGTACGCTTTCTGAAGTTATCGAACTCAGCCATCTGGCGTACCACCTTATCATTAAGCTCGGCGATCTTTATATCTCTCGGATCTTCTTTTTCCCGATCCTCTTCCTTCTGCTCCTCTCCGGCGGCCGTCTCTTCCTCTTCGCCCTCTTTTTCCTCCGGCTGCTCTGTTCCGGTCTGCTCTTCGCCGGCTGCCTCTTCCTTCTGTTCTTCCTTCAGCGTTTCTTCCGCTGCTTCCTCTGTTTTCTTTTTGTCCTTATTCTTACCCAAATCAGTGTCCTCCGAATACCCGTATCATCTGTGTTTTCACTATTTCTTTTTGTATATCTCATCAAGCTGGTTCATCAGGCTCTGCATGGTTCCCATGGCCTTCTCATAATCCATCCGTTTTGGTCCGACTATACCTATCGTACCTCTCATACCGTCACCGAGATCGTAGGTTGCCGTGACCACCGAGCAGTCCTGCATTGCCGGGCTCGCCATCTCTTTTCCGATATATACCTGCATCTCGTTCTTCCCGGCGTTGTTCTCGGCAAGAGACGCATTAACTATCTTTTCAAGTTCTTCCTTGTTTTCAAAGGTATTTATTATGTCCGTCGCCTTGCCGGAATCCATAAGCTCAGGATACTTGAACATATTCGTTGCACCGGAAGTATATATCTCCAGATCCTCATCTGCCCTTATGGCATCTGCCACCGCATCAATAACGGAACTTACTATCTCCGTATGCATCCCGGCTCTTTCCTTAAGCAGTGTGATAAGTCCGAGATTGATCTCTTCAAGCGATAATCCGTTCAGATGAGTATTGAGCAGGAGGTTCAGCTTGAGGATCGTATCTTCGTCTATCTCCTCCTCAGTCTGGATCATCTTGTTCTTTATGATATTTCCTTCGACAACTATTACTGCAAGCAGCGAATCCTTTTCAACCTTTGAAAGCTGAAGGAATTTAAGCTTATTCCTGTGCGTCTCCGGAGAGCTGACAAGCGCTGTATAATTCGTATTTGCCGCAAGCAGCTTTGCAGCCTGCTTCAGCACTGCCTCCAGCTTATCCGCTTTTTCTATGATAAGGTCTTCCTTCTCCTGGATCTCACGCTCCTTCTCGCTCATAAGGTTATCCACGTAGAATCTGTATCCCTTATCCGTAGGTATCCGGCCGCTGCTGGTATGAGGCTGGAAAATGTAGCCCATCTCTTCCAGATCGGACATCTCATTTCTTATGGTAGCGCTTGAAAGCTGCAGGTCCGTATATTTTGATATCGTACGGCTTCCGACAGGCTCGCCCGTCTCAAGATAGTTCCTGATGACTGCCGTAAGTATTTTTACTTTTCTCTCGTCAAGCTCGGTTATCTTCACTGCTTCTTTAGCCATCGGAACCTCCTTTCCCGTTTTCTCGTTAGCACTCGACTCGAATGAGTGCTAATCGTCAAGACATAATCTACCACCCTTAATGTCTAATGTCAACACCAAACACCGTTTTTTCACAAATGACAGGAAGAGGGATGTTACTGATCAGCAGATCCTCGGAAGACCCTCTCCGTAGAGAGGTGTTACGACTTTTTCGCCTCCTATGGAGGTGATCATTGTGACGCCCTGCTTTGCATCATCGGTATATCCTATGATCGAAGCATTTGCTCCGTACCGGCTGCTCCTTATGATATCAAGTGCCGCATCTGCCTGATCCTCAGGAAGGATAAAGACGCATTTGCCTTCATTTCCCATATACAGCGGATCCAGTCCCAAAAGTCCGGCAAATCCGGCAACCTCTTCAGATACCGGAAGCTTCCTTTCCTCTATCCTGATATGGATCCCCGAAGCATCCGAAAACTCATTTAATATAGTAGCAAGTCCGCCGCGGGTTATATCTCTCATGGCATGGACCTCCGTTCCTGAACCGATGAGCCTTCCAACCATCTCCGTTAACGGAGCGGCATCCGACAGGATACTGTTTTTTACCGACATTCTGGTGCTCAGGATAGCGGCATGGTGATCACCGAGATTTCCGGATATTATGACTGCATCTCCGGGTCTTATCCTTTCAGGAGAGATTTCCGTACCTTCACTCACGAATCCGACCCCTGATGTATTTATCATGAGTCCGGGGTTCCCGGGATCGGCAGGCTCCACAACCTTGGTATCTCCCGCCGCTATCACAACCCCTGCCTCCTTCGCCGTTTCCGCCATGGAATGCGCGATCCTTTCCAGGGCTTTTGCTTCAAGACCCTCCTCAAGGATATATCCGGCCGTAAGATATACGGGTTTTGCTCCGCTCATAAGCAGATCGTTCACCGTCCCGCAGACAGCCAGTCTTCCTATATCTCCTCCGGGAAAGAATACAGGCTTCACTACAAAGGAATCCGTGGTTACGGCCAGTCTGTCATACCCCGGAACAACCGCCGAATCGCCAAGTTTATTTAAATATTCATTTGAGAAGGCTTTTTTGAATACCTCATCTATGAGTTTTGATGTTGCGATTCCGCCCGAACCGTGGGTTCTGTCTACTCCGGTCATCAGATCCGCCACCTCCCCGTTGCTCCGCAGGGCAGGATCAGACCGTTTCCGGTAACAGGAAGTCCCACCTCATCCGATTCCACCGTTCCGCCGTGTTTTTTTACCAGAAGAAGTTCCATCATGTATGTAAGCACTGCCGGCTGAAGTCCTGTAGTATATGAATTAAGGATCACAAAAGCAGGATCATCCGATAAAAGCTGCGAGACAAGCTGTAAAAACCCGAATATATCCTCCTCCATCTTCCAAACCTCTCCCTTTGGTCCCCTTCCGTATGAGGGCGGATCAAGTATAACGGCATCGTACTTATTTCCACGCCGTATCTCCCGTTCCGTAAACCGGCGGCAGTCCTCCACGATCCACCGGCAGCTTTCATGCGGGATCCCGGATACTTCGGCATTTTCCTTAGCCCATCCCGTCATCCCCTTCGACGCATCCACATGTGTCACATGAGCTCCTGCTCTTGCAGCAGAAACAGTCGCGCCTCCGGTATAGGCAAAAAGATTCAGAAGCTTCACGCTCTTACCTCTCTCCCTCCGTTCTCTTATCAGTGAGGAAGCAAAATCCCAGTTTGCGGCCTGCTCGGGAAAAAGCCCTGTATGCTTGAAGGAAAAAGGTTTCAGGTTAAATCTCAGCTCCCCGTAAGAGATACGCCACTCCTCGGGCAGTCCGTTTAATTCCCAATGGCCGCCGCCCTTATCGCTTCTGTAATAATGACCGTCTGCCGACTTCCACCGCCTGTCCCGTTTCGGCGTATCCCATATAACCTGCGGATCAGGCCGTATCAGCACATAATTTCCCCATCGCTCCAGCTTTTCGCCGCAGGATGTGTCAAGCACCTCATAATCTTTCCATTTGTCCGATATTATCACTTATATGCTCCTCTGACATTCTCTTCTCTGTATGCTGCCTTCTTTGCGGCCTCATGTATCATATCCGGCCTTATCCGGAGGACATTATGAAACAGGCTCCCTCCTGAGAGACCATGCAAACGCCGACGGGATGTTCCGCAGTACATGCTTTTCCGAACATCGGGCACTCTCCGGGTGTAAGCTTCCCCGTTATCACCTGTGCGCATTTACATCCGGATATTTCGGCATCCCCGGCTATCCCTCTGCTGCCGGCATCATACTTCTGATATTCCTCCGTAAGATACATTCCCGAAGCGGGTATCATACCCATACCTCTCCAGACTGCATCCCCTGCTTCAAAAAACTTCTTTACGGCATTTCTTGCGGAAGGATTCCCCTCCTTCACCACCGCCTGCGGATAAAGATTCATGCACCCTGCTTCACTTCTTTCCGCCATCCTGGTCAGTGCATATATCGATGACAGCAGCTCTTTTCCCCTGAATCCCGAGATAACAAACGGAAGTCCGAGTTTTGATGCAAGTGCTTCATAATCTCCTGTTCCGGTTATCACTGCCACATGCCCGGGGGCAAGAAATCCGTCTACACCGTCCGCGATCCGTTCTATCGCACCCGGCATGGTCTTAAGCGATGTCAGCAGTCTTATGTTTTCAACACCCTGCTCCAATGCCTCTGAAATAAGCGCTGCATATACCGGAGCGGTAGTTTCAAATCCTACAGCTGCGAAAATATATATATGCTCTCTGTCTTCCGCAGCCATGCCCAGCATATCAAAGGGTGAATATACATATCTGATATCCGCTCCTTCGGCTTTTGCATGTATCAGATCCGAACAGGAACCCGGAACCCTCAGCATATCCCCGAACGAGACTATGACATTCCGGCTGTCGCGGGAAAGTTCTATCAGTCTGTCGATATACCCGCTTACCGTCACACACACGGGACATCCCGGCCCGGTTATCATATGGATCCTGTCCGATAACATGGATGGTATACCGTTTCGTCTGATTTCCGCACTGTGTGTTCCGCAGACCTCCATCAGACGGATCTCTCTGCCGTTGTAATTCTTCAGGTACTCAATCGTATGTTCCGATTCCATCATACTATCCCCGGTGCTGTTAAATATCCTCCAAAAGCCTCATGATCTCATTCATTTCCTCTGCCTCTGTCTCCGAAAGCTTTTGTATTATGCACCCCGCATGGACAAGCACATGGTCTCCGACTGCACATTCGGTAAGTCCGGCCTCGGCTTCTATTACATTTCCTCCGAAATCAACCAGCGCCTTATGTCCTTTCTTTTGCTTTATCACTCCGCCCGATGCAATGCACATAGCTTTTTCCTTCCGTTTCCTTACTGCAGTGCCAGTATGTACGCCTGCCCTGCTGCGATCCCCTGATCGTTGAGTGGGATCCTTTCATTCATATATACATGAAATCCCTTCGCCGTAAGTCCGTCCCTGCACATATCCGTAAGTACCTGATTTGCAAAGCATCCGCCTGAAAGACATACGTTATTATCGGCGTTATCATCCCGTATATCTTCACATTGTTTTACCACCCAGGAAGCCAGGGCTTTGTGGAATCCTATGGCGAGTTCTCTTACATCGATGCCCCTCTGCTTTGCTTTTATCAGATAATATATCAGCTCATGCGGATCTCCGGTAACGGGAAGCGCATACATCGTAAGCCCCTTTTTCAGTGCTGATCTGGCTGCATTTTCAAGCGCCGTGGCACATTCAGCCTCATAAGTATTATAGCTCCTTAATCCCAGAGCCGCTGCCGTGATATCAAAGAGCCGCCCTGCAGAAGATGTTTCAAATGTGTTTATATGCTCGTCTATGGCGGCGGCAACTATCTCATCATCTATTTCAAAGCCAGCTGCATGCATAAGACATTTAAGATCCTTCCCGGCATCCCTAGCCGCTTCGTCCCCGCCTATAAGCCGGAAATATCCTATATGCGAACGCCTGTCGGAATTGGGTCCCATAACATAGAAAACCTCGCCTCCCCAGATCCTTCCGTCCCTGCCGTAACCTGTACCATCCATAGCAATGCCTATAGTATGCGTAAGACCGTGTTCCGCCATCACCGAGGCAATGTGCGCATGATGATGATAAACACCTATGACGGGAATCTTGTGCTTTTTTGCGAATTCTCCTGCTAGTCTCGCGGAAATATAGCCCGGATGCTTATCACAGACAACAGCCTCCGGCCGGAACCCGTACAGCCTGATCTCCCTTTCCAGGGAAGCCTTGAAGTTCTCCTGGCAGGCATAGCTCTCCATATCTCCTATATACTGGGAAAGCACGATACCCTTTCCCTTCGCGACAGCAAAAGAAGCCTTCAGATCCCCTCCGAACGCGATCAGAGGCTTTTTAAGACTTTTATCCAGCACCAGCTTTCCCGGCACATATCCTCTCGCGTATCTGAGTATCTGTTTTTTTCCGTCGGTGATCCTTGCCACCGAATCATCCAGCGGAACAAGAATGTCCCGTTTATAGTACAGGACTCCCTCAATACCTTCAAACTCATGACGGAAGAAATCCTCGTCCCTGTAAGAAAGCGGTTCTCCGCTTATATTTCCCGAAGTAAGCACCATAGGTCCCAGGGTCGATGACAATATTGCATGCAGTCCTGTATGAGGAAGCATTGCTCCGATGCTCATGCTGTCACCGCACACAAATTTCAGGGCCTTGTCTCTCAGATGCGCTTCCAGAAGCACTATCGGACGCGCCTGGGAGCGAAGCAGCTGCTCCTCTGCTTTGGACACCTCCGCGACCTCCCTTATGGATGCTATAGTCGGAAACAAAAGAGCAAAGGGCTTCTTCTCTCTGCCCTTTATATCCCTCAGCTTCAGCACCGCGTAAGTATCATCCGGAAGACACGCAAACTGATAACCCCCTGTCCCCTTGATAGCAAGAATACCGCCGTATCTTAATATCTCACACGCCTTTCCTACAGCGAATCCCCCGGTCAACTCCCTGCCCTCATCGGTACGCAGTATGACCTGAGGACCGCAGCTGTTGCAGCTTATCGTCTGGGCAAAATGTCTTCTTGCGTAGGGATTTCCCGCGTCATTGTAATCCGACATGCATCGGGAACACATTTCGTATTCCGACATGGTTGTATTGTCTCTGTCATACGGCAGTCTTTCTATAATGGAAAATCTCGGCCCGCAGGCTGCGCAGGATATGTACGGATATGCGTATCTCCGGTTTGAAAGCTCTCTCATCTCGGAAATACATTTCGTACATACCCCGATATCCGCCGGGATATCCGGTAGCTCATCCTCCCGTATGTCATCGGAGGATATGATAAAAAAACCGGCAGCGCCATTCTCCTGCTCTGCCGGTTTTATATCTGCCGAACTGATCACCGCTTCCCCGGGCTTATCCGTCCTGAGCCTGGAAACAAATTTCTTTGCCGTCTCTTCATCGGTATCCGTAAGCCTTATGCGTACTATACCCCCGGAATTCCTTACATCTCCCGAGAGCCCCATTTTCCTGGCAAGCCGGTATACAAAAGGACGGAATCCGACACCCTGTACTACGCCTTTTACGGTTATCTCATAATTCATTTGTCAGCTTTTCCGGGATCGGGATCCGCTCCCGGCTTTTCTCCCGGCTTGTCTTCCTTTGCCTGTACGGTCTTCTGCTTTGTTGCAAGCATGGCTGCTTTTGCTCTTTCCGCTGCCTGTCTTGCCTGCTCTGCAAGCACTTCCTTCTGCCTGTCCGAAAGCTCAAAATCCATCTGGCTTTTCTCCACGTCAGGCTCAGTATACTCCTTTGCCATGGAAAGAGATTTCTTGGGACAGTTATCCACGCAGCGCCGGCACTGTATGCATGAAAACGGCCTTATTGACCAGGTCTGTCCCTTCCTGTCAACCGTGATCGCTCTCGTGGGACATCTCATCTGGCACACTCCGCAAAGCACGCACGCATCCATGTTGTTGACTATATGTCCCCTGGTCCCCTCTTTGTATGTAGCGGGACCGTCCGGATACTTTTCCGTAGCGGGTTTTGAAAAGAGATTCTTTAATTCAGTTTTTGTAAAATTTACCAATGACATATATTTATCTCTCAGTACAGGATATGCACGGGTCTATCGTAACCACCAGTATGGGAACATCAGCCACATCGCATCCCTGCAGTGTCTTTGTCAGAGCAGGGATATTTGCAAAGGTTGGTGTCCTGACTCTCATCCGTTCTATGAATTTCCTCCCCGAGGAATGTACATAATAACAGGCACCGCCTCTCGGCTGTTCAATGACCGTCATATATTCCCCGTTTGGAAATCCCTTGATCGGTACATATATTCCTTCTTTTGGCATCTTCTCAATACACTGTCTGATAATGGACGCCGACTGGTATATCTCCTGTATACGTACATAACACCTCGCATAGGAATCCCCCTCGTCTGAGGTGATGATATCGAAATCAACGGAGCTGTATGCCGCGTAGCCCCTCATCCTGTTATCCGTATCCACACCGGAGGCCCGAAGAAAAGGTCCCTCACATCCAAGCGCTATGGCGTCCTCCTTTGAAAGATAACCTATTCCCTTCAAACGGCTTAAAACAGCCGGATCTGACAGGAACACCTTCTCACAGCTTTTTATCCCCTCGACCACCTTATCAAGCTCAGGCAGGAACCCCTGCATGACTTCATCCGGAACATCCTTCCTCAGGCCGCCTATCCTGATAATGGAAAAGATGACTCTACCGCCCGTTGCCGCCTCGAGCATATCAAGGATCTTTTCCCTGTATTTCCAGGTCTCCATGAAAAGGCTCTCAAACCCGAATGCATCTGCCATGAGACCGAGCCACAGTATATGAGA
This sequence comes from uncultured Lachnospiraceae bacterium, assembly GCA_902783395.1. Taxonomy (GTDB): domain Bacteria; phylum Bacillota; class Clostridia; order Lachnospirales; family Lachnospiraceae; genus NK4A144. Next base: position 24,455 of record CACZRA010000194.1, on the reverse strand, counting down.
ATGCATACGCGACAGTTCAAAGAGCATGGTGCGTATAAATCTCGCCCTGTCCGTGGGATGTATGTCCATAATATGCTCTATGGCATTAACATATCCGTATCCGTGTCCGAAAGAGCATATCCCGCAGATCCTTTCCGCCACATAAACCATCTCGCCGAAGTCCTTTTTTGTAACGAGCTGCTCCAGTCCTCTGTGGACAAAGCCTATGGAGGGGACAGCTTCTACAACCTTTTCATCCTCGGTTATAAGATCTATATGTATGGGCTCCGGTAAAACCGGATGCTGCGGTCCGAATGGGATAACACTTCTTTTTCCTGCCATTTCTTCCTCCGATCAGGCAAACGGTGTCTCTACCGCAGTACGGTACAACCCGCCCTTATAGTCATGGTTTATTCCGTCGATCGCTATTCCGAACAGATCATGCATTTCATTTTCATAGAGAAAAGCCGCGGGAAAAATATCCGACACGCTCGGCACATGAACTCCCGGAGAAATGACCGTCTTTATATGTCTGATATCATATCCCCGTCCGAAGGTATAAAGGAGCTCATAATCATCCTCGATCTTTGTCGCACAGATCTGCATGACCCTGTATCCGTCATTTTTTATCTCCTTGGCCTTATTGAGCAGCCCTATGAGTTCGATCTCTTCCAGGTTTTCAAGCATTGTTCTTCTCCTCAGCCGCATCCTGCCTGCGTGCGGCCTCATATTCTGCCGAGGTCAGGCTCTTATATTCTCCCCGTTTCATCTTTTCAGCCTTTTCGTCAAGCAGCTTAAGCGCCTTCACAACCCCGTCTATAAGCGCTTCCGGTCTTACGGCGCATCCGGGTACATACACATCCACGGGGATCACCGTATCCGTGCCGCCCATTATATTATAACAGTCCTTAAATATCCCTCCGTCACAGGCACAGATCCCGCAGGCAAGCACGACCTTGGGATCGGGCATCTGATCATATATCTGACGCACTACATCCTTATTCTGTGAATTAACGCCTCCCGTACAGAGAAAAATATCCGCATGTCTGGGATTGCCCGTATTTATTATCCCAAAGCGCTCCACATCAAATCTTGGAGTTGTAGCCGCCAATACCTCTATATCACACCCATTGCAGCTGCTCCCGTCATAATGGAGCAGCCATGGACTTTTTGAGATCCTCATCTAAGCACCTCCGATGACCAGCATTATTATCGGTTCAAAAGCGAAAGAACGACGAGGTTCGCGCCTCCCGCAAAAAACGTCACGATCCATGCCGCCTTGAGCATTCCCTCCCATTTTACTCTTGGGAAGATATTGTCTGTAAGCGACATACAAAACATCACAATTATTATCGCGGCCGCAGCCCCTGCAAGGCTCAGGGGATCGGACGTCACAAAAAACAGTCCCACTATCCCGAGCATCAAAACCTCTTCGTACAGCTCAGCAAGCTCTGAAAAGCCGTAAACAGGTCCGGACAGGTCTCCTGTAAGTCCCTTTATGACTTCCTGGTGCGCATGATGCGAGGTAGCCAGATCAAACGGTGATTTCCGCATCTTGATAACAAGAATAAAACAAAATCCTATAAAAAAGCCCGGCATCTTTATTATGAGCGGAATATCGGTCTTTATTATATCCTCAACCTTAAAGGATCCTGTCGAAAGGTAAAATCCCACAGCCGTAAGGAGCGTCATTGGTTCGTAGGCCATCATCTGCAGCAGCTCCCTCTGCGCCCCCAGCTCTGAATATGCGGCATTTACACTGTATGCGGCAAGAACAAGAAATACCTCCGCCATGGTAAGCGCAAAAAGAACGAGCAGGATGTCTCCTCCTGCGAAAAAAACCGCTCCGCTGAAGATAGCAAAAAAGCAGTGCGCCATGACCAGTATCTTCTGCATATCATTTACCGAAGTAGCTTCCTTGGCGAAAAGCTTCACTATGTCATACCAGGGCTGCATAAGCTTAGGTCCTTTTCTGCCCTGCATCCGCGCGGTAACGACCCTGTCCACTCCCGAGATCAGACATGCTATTAACGGGGATATCACCAGATATATGATAACCGCGATCATACCGATCATAGTCATAGGAAAAGTCCTCCCATGGTACATATTCCCATCATTACCACAAGAAACGCAGCCGTGATCATAAGACATGCGGCCAGTATCTTTTTCTCACCGAAAATATCATTCATATACCAGTTTGAAAGATACTGCCCGCGCTCATTTCCGAAGCTGTCATAAAAGCTTCTGTCATCTCCCGTATTGAATCCGGACATATACGACATTACCCGTCTCTCCTGTACACTGTTCACATATTTCATCGCGAGTGGCAGTATGCACATGCAGATCAGCATGACTCCCATGATAACAAAATCCTCCGTGCTTATAGCGACGATATTGTCAGTCGATCCCAACAGACTGTCAGCAGTAGCAGCGGAAACAAGCCGGTTCAATGACCCGCTGAAAGCATTCTGAATATAAGGAGTGACTGAAAACCTGCTTATAAACGGGTATACCAGGCAAAGTATAACAGCTATGGCCGAAAGCGGATAGATAGCGACCCATTCACTGCCGTGCACGGTATCCTCATGTCTTTTTGATCCCTTTGACACGCTGAATATCTTTCCGAGCCATTTGATCCAGTAGAAAAGAGTGGACGCCGAACCAAAGCATAAAAACAGGATAAGATATATATTTCCTGTATCAATAAAGGCCTTGAGCGCTGCCCATTTTGCTACACACATTCCCATCGGCACCACTGACATGCCGAAAATACCTATAGTCATCACAAAGGCAAGCTTCGGATACCTCACTATCATTCCATGCATATCCTCCACATCCCTGCTGCCGGTGGAATTTTCATACGCCCCGACTGACATGAACATCATTGATTTGGTAACTGCGTGGAATATGAGGAGCATTATCCCTGCCCATACAGCCTCCGCCATACCGCATCCTGCAGCAGCCGTGATGAGTCCGAGATTTGATATCGTGGAATATGCAAGCACCTTCTTTCCGTCCGATACCGTTATGGCAAGAAGCGATGCCGCAAAGAAAGTAAATCCTCCTATCGCCGTGACCATCGTCCCCACATACGTTTCATACATAACAGGCGAAAGCCTCAAAAGCAGGTACACCCCCGCTTTGACCATGGTAGCGGAATGCAGGAGTGCCGATGTCGGTGTAGGCGCTACCATTGCCCCCAGAAGCCATCTGCTGAAGGGCATCTGTGCGGACTTTGTGAGCGCCGCAAACGAAAGCATCGCCACCGGAAATATTGCAAGCACCGGCATTGTTGTAAACAACAGCAGCTGGGAGATATTGGTTATCTCCATAACATAGATACAGAAAACGATAGCCGCCATGAAGCCGCATCCGCCGAGAAGATTCATCCACAAGGCCCTGAAGGAATTATTGACCGCCTCCGCAGTCCTTGAATATCCTATCAGAAGGAAAGAGCAGACCGATGTTATCTCCCAGAAGAAATACATCCACATGAGATTATCAGAGCTTATAAGACCCATCATGGCCCCGAGAAATACAAAAAGCAGGGAAAGAAAATACCCCGACCGGTCCGTAAATTCCGTATGGTGATGATGATAATCCCTTATATATCCCACAGCATAGATACAGATAAGAGAACCTACCACACCCACTACTAGCACCATGATAAGTGTCAGATGATCCACCTTGAAATGCGATGCTGTTGTTTCTGCGGCTCCGGAAATATCCATATAAAGGACCGGCAGGGTTCCGAGAGCCGAAAGCAGTATCACATAATACTTTTTATATTTTACCGAAAGAAAAATGACGAGCAGCATAAGACAAAGCTCCAATGCCGCAATGAACATATCGGTCATATGGGTTTCCTTAAGATAGTAGGTCCCCATTTCCATGTCATGATTCATCAGATTATCCGCCGCAAAAAGGACAGAACCCGCAAGCTCTGCCAGCCCTCCGGATATGACAACAAAAGAACGCCCCTTTGAATCCTTCTTCAGAAAAAAAAGGATAAAGGCGATCGCAAACGGAAATAATATAAGAAACGCCAAAACCGGCAAACCGCTCCCCCTTGTTTGATCAATACGTACAAAAACAACTAAAACCTATAATAACACTTATAATAGAGGACTTCAAACCCTGTCAGGTCCAACCCTCTGTCACGAAGGATGGCTTATCTCCGTCTGACGGGATCCAGAGATCAATATCATATGAGGCCCACCCCATATCAAGAGACAGTGTATCAAGCTTAACATATCCTCCCGCCTCGAGATCACCGGTACTTACCAGCTCCCCGTCAACATCCGTATCAAAAACAAGACTGTATTCCTTATTCAGGATCTTTTTCCTCATTATCTCACGATATCTGAGATGCTGTTCCATAAGCTGTCCGCCATACGGAAAAAGCATCCGGTAAAAGGCACTCCCGTTATACTCATCAAGGAAACGTTGGTGTATCGCCATCTCATGACCGTTGTCATACAGATATCTTCCTTCAGCAAGGGCATTTATCCCAAGCGGAGCCCTGTAGAGTATTTCACCGGATGAAGCATACGCGTCACAGTATCTGTATGCCTTATCCCATTCCGCCAAAACCGTGTCATCCTTTTCAAAATACGGAAGTCTCGAATCCATCCTGTATGTGGTATACATCACCATGAAAAGCATAAGAAGGATATATGCCGCCTTATATATACGTTTCATACCTTCATCAAGCACATCCTTTTCTATCGAAATAAAAGAATAGATCACCACCGCCGGCATAAGAAGCTGCAGATAATACGAAAGCCATGCTCCGTCATTCTGACCGAGATATAACAGAGCGGCGGACGCGACCAGTGAATGGATCACAAAAAGCCTGCTCGCAAAAAATCTCGGTGTCCTCGAAGCAAAGGCTCTTATGACTCCCGTCAGCATGCCGGCAAATACGAAAATGAAAATACCCGAAAGACTCTTTAGCTGCATGATCTCAAAAGCCCAGCCCGTAGACGGAAGCTCCTGTTGAACCGCCGAAGAAAGCAGGCTGATCCGTCCGGCCGCCGGAAAGAGTATGCCGGAAAACAGCGGATGGGTTGATGCAACCGACTGCCCCGATACACCGTGAACTATCAGGACAGTATATGTAAAAAACAGCGGACAGGTAATATTCAGTATGATAACAGATGCCGAAAGTATCAGGATCCCCGAAACCGAAAGCCTTATCCACGCTTTTTTGTCCGTTATCAGCTTATATATGAAAAGACTCAGCGCAATGATTATAAAATACTGTTTGGTATATAAAAGAGCCACTGCGACCGCAGCCTCCGCATATTCCTTCGGAAATATCTTTTTTCTTGTCTCTATAAAGAAAATGAGCACCAGAAGCGTAACCCCGAGTGTATCGGGAACCGCGTTTATATACCCGTATCTCCATGTACAGGCGATGGTAAAAAGAAAAACGCAGGCAGGAGGCAAAAGTGTCTGTGAGTTTTCAGCTGCAATATATGATGCCATTATCGCAGCCGCCAGAATACATAAAAAAGCCACTGCATAATGAAGCGTAAAAATATCGATAAAGGGTATCAGGAAATGGATGCCGGCCGTCAAAAGCGAAAACAACGGCCCATACTGGAAAACGCAGGCGGGTACCTCGCCGTTCAAGTTATCGAGCGTATAAGGATTTTCTCCCTTTATAAACGACAGGGTAAGATCAAAATTCGCGGCTTCCCTGTATTCGTTCGGAATATGACTGCCCGAAAAGGAAACTCTGCATATTGATATCAGAAAAAAAAATGTATATAGAATGACCGCAACAGAGATTATATTTAAAACGAGCCGGCGGCGTATGCCACCGGCTCCATCAAAGGTATTGTCAGACTCTGGCTTAAATCTCAAAGCGTCCCTCTGTACCGTCGTTGACTACAAAGTAAACAGCTGATTCTTCGGGCTTTAAATAATAATCCACCTTCTTTACCTCAGACATCTTGCGCTGCATATCATATGTCCAGACGCCCTCAAATGCCTGATCGATCTCTTCCTTCTTGACACTGCGTCCGTTGAACTCAACTGTAAGCTCAGCCTTAAGAGCCGCTGCCTTTGCTGCAGCTGCGGGCTTCTTTGCTGCTGTCTTGGCCGGAGCCTTCTTTGCAACCGTCTTCTTTGCTTCTGTTTTCTTTGCTGCCGGTGCCTTCTTTGCCGGTGCCGCCGTCTTCTTTACTGCCGTCTTCTTTGCGGGAGCCTTGGTCTCGGCCTTCTTTTCTATAGGCTTTGCTGCCGTACTCTTAGCAGCTGATGCAGGCTTCTTTGCCGGTGCCTTTGCTGCTGTCTTCTTTGCCGGTGCCTTCTTAACTGCCTTTGCAGCTTCCGTGGACTTTGCCGTTTTGTCTGCTGCCGCAGCCTCAGCCTTCTGTTTTGCTTTCGGTTCCTCAATGGAGTTTATCTTTACCACTCCGTTTGCAGGCTTCTCGTTTGCAGCGGAAGCAACTGCCCTTTTGATGATCGCCATTGTATTCTCCCTTCCAAAATCAATGAAAAATGAATTTTTATTGGGTAAGTGTAGTCCAAACATAGGTCAATGTCAATAATTTGTTAACGTTCTGACCGTTTCGTGACTGTTCTTCATTCCTTGTACAGGAGATACGGCTTTCCCTGTCCGTGGAAGCCCTCAAAGCTTAATAAACTGTTCATGGCGAGGGTATCATCGATCTTTCCGGTTCCGGATAAGCTACACCAAATGTTTCTACCGTGACGGAACTCAGCTTCTGTTCCTTTAAAGGTCTGTCATTCCAGTCTGTTTCACATTCCGCTATCCCGTTTACGACATCCATACCTTCTGTCACTTTGCCGAAAGCCGCGTAATCTCCGTCAAGGTGGGGGGAAGTCTTATGCATTACAAAAAACTGTGAACCCGCACTGTCCGGCATCATGGATCTCGCCATGGAAAGAACACCTTCCGTGTGTTTCAGATCATTGTCAAAGCCGTTGCTTTTAAACTCTCCTTTTATGGAATAACCGGGGCCTCCCATACCCGTTCCGTCAGGATCTCCGCCCTGGATCATAAATCCCTTTATTACCCTGTGAAAAATAAGTCCGTCATAGTACCCTTTTGACACAAGTGAGATAAAATTATTCACTGTATTGGGGGCGACCTCCGGATAAAGCTCTGCCTTAAATTCCGCTCCCCCCTCCATTGTAAACGTTACTATCGGATTCTTCCTTTCTTCTGACATTTTTTCCTCCTGTTCCGGGTGATATTGGTTTTTTCACTCGTTCATCATTTGTTCATAAATCATTAAAAAAACATTTATGTGAGTAAAATCATTTATTCACTTTCGATCATTATACTTTGTAACATAAAATAAATAAATAAGACAGCTTCGTTATTACAAAAACTTTTTCATAAAAATGCCCGATATCCGTAAGGATATCGGGCTCCTCCCTTTTTTACGGCTTTTTTCGTCTTTATACTCCGGTCATTGAGTCCCGCAGCCATAAAAATCCCCCCGGACATACAGACCGGAGGGATCATAAAATTTATTGGTTGATGTAATGTAATGGCTCGCTGTGAGTTTATGCCTTTCCGTCTGAGCCGAGCACGTTCTTGATCTTATGCGATACCATATCCTTTACAGCCTGACGTGCGGGCTTCAGATACTGACGGGGATCAAAGTGATCCGGATGCTCAGCGAAATACTTGCGGATATTTCCTGTCATGGCAAGACGGATATCGGAATCAATATTTATCTTGCAGACTGCAAGCTCTGCAGCCTTACGGAGCTGCTCCTCGGGAATTCCTACTGCATCGGGCATATTTCCGCCGTAAGCATTAACCATCTTGACAAACTCCTGCGGAACGGATGAAGAACCGTGAAGCACGATGGGGAATTCGGGAAGTCTCTTCATGCACTCCTCCAGAACATCGAAACGAAGCGGCGGCGGAACCAGGATCCCCTCTTCATTTCTTGTGCACTGCTCTGCAGTGAATTTATAGGCGCCGTGCGAGGTTCCGATTGCTATTGCAAGGGAATCACAACCTGTTCTTGAAACGAACTCTTCAACCTCCTCCGGACGTGTATATGACTCCTTGCCTGCCTCGACGACAACCTCATCCTCAATGCCTGCAAGAGTTCCGAGCTCTGCCTCTACTACAGCTCCCTTATCATGAGCATAATCAACAACCTGCTTTGTCAGGGCAATATTATCTTCAAAGCTCTTCGAAGAAGCATCGATCATAACGGACGTAAATCCGCCGTCTATGCAGTCCTTACAAAGCTCAAAGGTATCACCGTGATCCAGATGAAGAACGATCGGTATATCAGGGTGTTCAATGATCGCCGCCTCTACCAGCTTGGTAAGATAGGTGTGATTCGCATAAGCCCTTGCTCCCTTGGAAACCTGAAGGATGACAGGACTCTTCAGCTCGTCGGCTGCTTCCGTGATACCCTGGACGATCTCCATGTTGTTCACGTTGAATGCGCCTACGGCATAACCGCCGTGATAGGCTTTTTTGAACATCTCGGTACTTGTAACTAATGCCATAACTCTTCTCCTTTATATAAATATTTTTTCAGGTACTGCAAAACGCAATATAAATTATATCATATACTCTGGCAGGTACAAAACCCTTATGCTGTCCGTTCCCTACCCTTTTGTCAGAAACTCCTCAAGCTTTGCCAGGGCTTCATTCTCGTCATTACCCTCTGCGGTTATCACTGCCTTGTTTCCGTTAGTAAGTGTCAGTGTCATCATACCCATTATGGATTTTGCGTTCACATGCTTGTCCTCATAGTCAATATAGATCTTAGACTCAAACTGACTGGCCGTCTGCACGAGAAAAGCGATGGGTCTTGCATCCTTATCATTTTTTACATTGATCTCTACTTCACAACTCTTCATTATTCTCTCCCCTTTAATCATTCTCCCTTAAGGAATCTCCGGTCCGTCAGTATTTCCCTAAGGAGCCGTCCAAAGATCCGCCCTGCTCAGCCTTCATCTGTCTCTTAGTTTACGGGCATAGTCCCTGATCTTCCGGAGTCTGTGGTTAACTCCCGATTTTCCGAGAGGCGGTCTCATGCTTTCTCCCAGACTGCTCAATGCGGCATCGGGATTATCCACACGCGCCTCTGCCATTTTTCTTAATCCCTCAGGCAGCTGCTTCAACCCTCCGTGGGCTTCTATATAGCGGATATCTTCTATATCCTTTACCGCTGCTCCTACTGTCCTTTCTATATTGGCAGTTTCGAAATTTACCTTCCTGTTAACGGAATTTCTCATATCCTTGAGGATAAGAGAATTTTCCATTTCCATCATTGCATTTACCGCACCTACAAATCCAAGAAAATCTGCTATGCTCTCCCTGTCTTTCAGATAGACCACCTGTTTGTCTTTTCTGACAGTCGTTCTGACCTTAAACCCCTGCTCCTCCATAAGCCCCGAAACGGCATCGGCCTCCTGCTTTCCATCGCAGGCGATCTCAAGGTGGTAGCTGGTGTTGGGATCATTGACAGATCCGCAGCGGACAAAATAAATCGCCAGCATGAGCGACGGGTTTATATTATTAGTATTTTCGGGAAATGTAAAGTCTTTGATCTTTTTTGAATGGCGGGCCTGTATTTCCGCCTTGACATCCTGTGAAAATGACATACCTCTACCTTGATTTCTGACGGGACGTATCCTTATCTATATCCCTGTGCTCCACCCTTATACCGTATTCAGAATCCTCGGACAACCCTTTATAAAGCTCTTCGGCAAGACATACGGATCTGTGCCTCCCTCCCGTACAGCCTACGGCTATCACAAGCTGGTTCTTTCCCTCCTTTACGTAATTCGGTATAAGGAACAGGAGCATATCCTGAAGCTTTTCCAGAAATAAATGAGCCTCCTCAAAAGACATTACATAATCATGAACGCTTTTATCCCTGCCGGTATCGTTCTTCAGTTCATCAATATAGTAAGGATTGGGCAGGAATCTTACATCAAAGACAAGATCCGCATCAGTCGGAATACCGTACTTAAAGCCGAATGAAAGTATGTTCACATACAGGTTGCCGTAGCTTTTATTTGCCGAGTATATATCGTTTATCTCTTTTTTCAGGTCACGGATGAGCATATGGGAGGTATCAAGGATATATGTCGCATTCTTCCTCAGATAATCAAGCTGTTTTCTCTCCTCCGCTATGCCGTCCTCTATGCGTCCCTCCGGAGCGAGGGGGTGAGCCCGTCTTGTTTCTTTAAATCTTTTTACAAGAACGCTGTCCTCGGCATCAAGAAAAAAAATCTCATAAGATATACCCTGTTCCTTCAGATCCTCAAGCGGCTTTCTTAAAGATATGAGCCCCGTTCTGGCATCCACTCCTATGGCAACCTTTCCGAGTTCTCCGCCCGGTATTTCCGATAAAGGTCCCGTGAAAAGCTCGGCAAATTTCTCTATGAGAGGAGCGGGCAGATTATCAATACAAAAAAAACCCAGATCCTCCAGCATCTTTAACGTGCTGCTCTTTCCTGCGCCGGACATACCGGTGACAATGACCATTTTCATTGATCCTGAAAATCTCCTATTATCCTGACTTCAGGAGTAAGCTCTACTCCGGATCCTGACCTGACCTTCTCCCTTACTTCATCTATAAGCTTCAGAATATCTGCAGATGTGGCATTTCCGGTATTGATTATAAAACCGTTGTGCTTGGGAGAAACCTGAGCGCCTCCTACAGCAAGCCCAGAAAAACCCGCGTCACTTATCAGCTTACCTGCGAAATACCCTTCCGGTCTTTTGAAGGTAGAGCCTGCCGAAGGATAATCAAGAGGCTGTTTTTTTGCTCTTTCCATACCGAGTTCTTTTATCCTTGCTTTAATCTCCTCCCTGTCTCCCCTTTTCAGCTTCATTTCAGCGGAGATTATCGGCAGATTCTTTATCTGCGCTATCGAGGTCCGGTATCCAAAGCCCATATCGGAACCCGGGATGTATAAAATGTCACCTGAAGGTCCTATGATCTCGACCGATGTAACGATCTGTGACATTTCCCCGCCGTAGGCTCCGGCATTCATAAACACCGCCCCTCCTATGGTTCCGGGGATCCCGGACGCAAATTCCATGCCGGTAAGGGATGCTTCAGCCGCAAGGGATGCAGCTGTACCCAGTCCGGCACCCGCTTCCGCTGAAATTATCTCACCGTCTATTGATACACTGTTCATGTAAACGGACGTATCTATCACGGTTCCCCTGTATCCTCCGTCACCTACAAGCAGATTGCTCCCCTTGCCGAGGATCAGGTATTCCTTTTCGGTCTGTCTTATATACGATAAAAGCTTAACAAAGGTATCCTTACCCGGCGGTGTCACGAAATAATCTGCCGGCCCGCCGGTACGAAATGTAGTATGCCCGGACATAGGTTCTGATGTCCTGACATTATCCCTCCCGCAGATATCTGCAAGTCTGTCTTCGTAAAAGGAAGTCCCCATATTCAGTCTATGACCATCTTTGCAGCACCGAGCGTTCCGGCGCTGTTCCCCAGAGTCGCTATGACTATCTGGGCATCCCTGCAGGCATGGAATGCATGTTCATCGAAATACTTCCTTACATACGGAAGCATGACATCCCCGGCCTTAGATACTCCGCCACCCAGGACGAACACCTCGGGATTTACGACTCCCGCTATCACGGAAAGACCCCAGCCGAGGTAATATCCGAATCTTTCGGCTACCCGTATGGCAAGCTTATCGCCGTTCTTCACTGCGTCCCACAGAGCTTTTGCTGTTACCTCTGTTTTCCTGAGTTCAGATTCGTCCGAAGATGCCTCAAGCTCCTCTCTCGTAAGTCTTACTATCCCAGTCGCCGAAGCATACTGCTCAAAGCATCCGGCATTGCCGCAGTTACAGTGTATCTTTTCGTTCGGATTCAGACATATATGCCCTATCTCGCCTCCTGCTCCGGTAGTACCGGCAAATATCTTTCCGTGATGGATGATGCCTCCGCCAATACCGGTTCCGAGAGTTACCATTACCATATCACCGTAATTCTTTCCGGCTCCCTGCCAGTATTCCCCCAAAGCAGCGACATTTGCATCGTTGCCGGCCTTGACCTTCATACCGCCGAGAAGCTCTGACAGCTCGTCCGCCACATTAAAAGTTCTTTCCCAATGCAGATTAACGGCCTTTCTTATCACCCCGTCATCATCAACGGGGCCCGGAAGCCCTATACCTGCGCCGATCAGGTCTTTTTCCAATCCCTTTTCCTCTATCTTGCGTTTCACGGCTTCCGCTATATCCGGAAGTATCTGCTTCCCTCCGTCTTCCGTTCTGGTAGGGATCTCCCAGATTTCCGATATCTCTCCCTCGATGCTTACAAGCCCTAACTTTACCGATGTTCCTCCTACATCTATTCCTGCTGCGTATTTCATGATCCCCTCCTGGATAGATTATCCTGTACTCTCCTGTACAGCTCCTTAGCTGCATTGTAACCCATCTTCTTAAGCCTGTGGTTTATTGCCGCCGTCTCACAGATCACGGCCAGATTTCTGCCGGGTCTTATCGGTATGACATGGCACACGACCTGATTCCCGAGATATTCCGTATGCTCCTCCTCAAGCCCCAGTCTGTCATAATCCTTATCCTTATCCCAGTCCTCAAGTCTTATCACCAGATCGATATTCTGGGTCTCTTCTATCGCCGATGCTCCGTACAGAGCGTAGACATCCACTATTCCGATACCTCTGAGCTCAATAAAATGCTTTGTTATATCAGGTGCCGATCCTACAAGAGTCTCGTCCGACACTTTTCTTATCTCTACCACGTCATCAGTGATAAGCCTGTGTCCTCTCTTTACCAGCTCCAAAGCCGCTTCACTCTTTCCTATACCGCTCTCTCCCGTAATAAGGACTCCCTCACCGTATACATCCACAAGTACACCGTGAATGGATATGCACGGTGCAAGCTTGACATTCAGCCATCTTATTATCTCTGCCATGAACGCAGATGTCGGCATGGCAGACTTCATAAGAGGCACATTATATTTTACGGCTGCTTCACGGAATTTTTCGTCAGGTTCCAGATTTCTGCAAAATACTACGCAGGGTATAGGGTTATTAAGGAATTTATCATAGATCTGAAGCTTTTCTTCTATGGATTTCTGCTCTATGAATGAAAACTCTCCCGCTCCTATTATCTCAAGTCTGGAGGCATCAAACATTTCAAAATAATCTGCGAACTGCAGGGCCGGACGGTTTATATCCGGTTTTTCGATTTTGATCTCCGAGATATCTATCTCAGGAGTGATATGTACGAGAGACATCTTCTCGACGACCTCTTCCAACGGAACACTCGCCACTTCCGACCTCCTTCTGCCGTTTACGGAAAAAATATTTTCACACAGAAATTGAAACTCCCGCGGGAGTTTCTTTTTCTTTTAATCATATCATAAATAGCGCTGTGTGCAAAACGGAACAGCACCGTTATCAGCTTTGTGCTATAAGATCCTGTATCTGCTGATCATTAAGTCTTTCTCCTCCGGAAAGTTTATAACAGTCGCACATTCCCATGGCCACGTTCGGCTGTATCTTTATGGTCATGCCGCTTGACAGCCGGGTCTCATATATCGTTTTGCCGTTAATATGCTTTACTATGACACCGGCCTTCTCCAGCTCCGATTCGGTATGCTTGGTATTGGACTGTACTCCTCCCGACACTCCGTCGAGCATTTCATCTGTAAGCTTTGTGATCCCATCCATATCTTTATTCCTCCGTACATATGAGAACCGCTGCGGCTCCTGCAGCTCATCTGCAGTACTGCAGCGGTTCTTCTGTCTTAATGTTCCCTGATCACGTTTTACCCGTTATGGTCGGCGATTATCACTTTCAGGTCCTTTGCGGGTACAGTTGAAAGATAATACTCCGGATCACCTATGGGTCCTTTATACTGGGTAAGCAGCCACTGCCAGTCTTTTTTGCTTATGACAAGGCTCTGTCCGCTTTTATCTGTATATGTTACGTTTCCCTTATCATCATACGGAAATCCCCACTTTGTAACTCCGGCACCGCCGCTTACGTTTTCAAGCTGCTCATCCTGCAGTTTCTTTTCGTTATCGTTCATTTTTTCTCTCCTTTTCTGTGTTTTATCAGCCATCAGCCGGATGTATTATCAAATACATTCTGTATATTTATACGAAAGAATCGTAGATCCGGCAGTTAAAATCTTTCCTGACGTCTGCGCTGCTCAGCACGGATACGTCTTCTTTCCTTCCTCATCTTTGCCTGATGTATGATCAGGATAAGGAAGCAGGTGAGGCCTATAAGCAGAGCAATGAGTGCTCCGAGCGAGAACCATATGACCATCTGTTTGCTTGACGCTACTTCCTGGGCTATGGCATAGGATGAGAAGCGGTCTGTCCTGAATGTTATCGTCTTAGGATTATCATCCAGATCCGGCAGTACCTTGAGCTCTCCTTCATGCACCCTGAGAACGGAATATGTTTTTCCGGCCTTATAGATCTCGTCCGGTATTTCAATAACGATCTCAAGGGTATCGCCAATCTCATGTACATTATCCGTATAGCCGTTTACCGTCTTAAGCATCGACAGATCAAAGTACTGAAGCGGCTTCTGTCCTACAGCGTTCTTCTTTATCACCTGTTCATCCGAAGGAGGTACGTCATATTTTCCGAGCTTCGTAAGGCTTATCGCAACGCTCTCTGTTCCGCCGTCGACCAGTGCTACCATGTCATCTGTTGTCAGCAGGTTTTCGACTACCACATCCAGATTGGTATAGCTGGGATAGATCTCTTCCTCAGGCAGCTGCATCAGTTCTTCCGAAGTCATCGATGAATAATCCACACCGTTCATATTCTTAGGTTCCAGTTCGTTCTCGGCAGACGCATCAAGTGCTCCCGCGTAGAATGCTGCCCTTGCTATCTGGCTCCTGTCTCCTGACATTGCCATCTCACGTGCTTCTTCCTGCGATACACCGAGCATGCCCGCCACATCTGAGTAGAATGAGTCCTCCTCAGTCACTCCGAGCTCTTCATCGGTGGGAACCGGCAGGGTGTCAATATCATGCATTTCCTCCACATAATCGTCTCCGCCTTCACCTGAAAGAGCATCGTCTATGGTTACGGTTGAGTTTGAACTGGCCGTATTTTCAGGGGTCTTCTGCTTCTTCTCCACTTTAGTGGACTGAGTCGAAGCACCCTTGGCCTTTCCTGCATCGGTAAGAAGGAAGGCTGCTGCTATCGTATGGTTAGACTGTACATTGGAGAAAGTATATGAGCTTACCGGTCCCACCTGTACATTGTCCACGGCTACAGCAAGTATAGCATATCCCGCCTTAGGGACTATCGTGTAGGTTATATTCTGTCCCTGGGCAACCGTACGCTTTCCGCTGGGACTGATGGAACCGCCTGTGGTCGCGACTCCTGCCGATATCTCATATGACGTGATACCTGTCTTTATGAAGATAGCGGTACATTTGTAATCTTCCTCCAGTCTGTCTATCTTTACCTTTGCATTTCTGTTTACGATCTGTCCGTTTACCTCCCAGCCTACAAACGTGTAGCCGGAATTAGGTGTAGCAGTCACGGTAGTTCCCTGGTTTATGGAGAAAGTGCCTCCTCCGGATACCTTTCCTCCCTCTGCAGGACTGGCATATAAGGTGATCGTATGGGACGTTCTCTCAAACATTCCCTTTATCTTGCGGTCCTCCTTGCAGTCCTTCAGCTTAAGGGAAGCGTCCTTGCTTATGATGCTTCCGTCTTCCTTCCAGCCGGTAAATACATAACCGTCATTTGCCTTTGCGGTGATCGTGGTGCTGTCTCCGTATTTGATCTTGCCTCCGCCGGAAACCTTTCCGCCGTCATCATTATTCCTGTCAAGATCAATGGTCACATATTTTCTGTCAAACTTTGCGGTAACGCCTATGCTTGAATATATGTCGTCTATCGTATAGTTTGTTGCGGTCGATACCTTCTGGCCGTCTCTTATCCAGCCTACGAATGAATAATTCTTGTTAGGTATCGCCGTAAGGGTCACCGATCCACCTTCAGGTACGGAACCTCCGCCTGTTACCGTTCCTCCGTCCTTTGGATCTGATGCTACGCTGACATTATATCCGCTCCTCTGAGGTATTACATTCGATGTACCGTACACCGACGGAGCATCCATTGAGAAAGCATAAACCGTAAGGGATGAAGACGACTCATCCCTGGCTATTGAGAGCACACCGCTTGAAGAAATATCAGTCGCTCCCGATCTAGCTCCTCTTACCTCCCAGGAAACATCCTGGCTGACACCCTTTGTCTCACCGTCGGCATCCTTTACCGTGGCGGTGAACTGATAATTGTCCCCTACCGAAAGCTTATAGTTCTGAGGACTTACGGATACGCTCTTTATCTTTGACTGTGCTGATTCCACCGTTCCCTTAAGAGAGACTGTAGAGCTGCACGCCGGAGCTCCGGGTGTTGTCACTCTGAATACAAGTGAATCCGTATATGTTCCCACCGAAAGGTTATTCTTCATCGAAACCTGGAATATGGCAGCTCCGTTCTTAGCGATATTGTAAGAATTGCCATCCGTTATCCCGTTCAGCGTACAGGTAAACGCACCTGTGTTTGATCCGAAAGAAAAATCAAAATCCACTGCTTCCGTACCCACGTTATTTACCTGAACGGTATATACCGGCCTGTCTCCTCCGGCAGGTGCTTCTCCGAAATTGATGGATGCCGGAGATGCATTTATCTTATAAACCTTCTGGTTTTTATCATTATCACTTCCGCTGGCTGCTTTTTCCGCTTCCTGTGTTTTCTTGTCCGCAAGCTCCTGAGCTGCCTTGGCCGCATCATCCTGTGACTGCTGTTTCTGGGCTTCTTCGTTTTCCTTTGCGATCTTGTCCATCGCCTCCTGCTTCTTACGCGCCTCCTCAGCTTCTGCAGCCTCTTTGCTTGCCTGCTCTGCCGCTCTGCTGGCCTCTTCTGCCTTTTCACGGCTCGCCTGCTCCGCAGCCTCACGGCTCGCCTGCTCTGCCGCTGCCCTGCTGGCCTCTTCATCATATCCGCCACTGCCATCGTCGCCGTCACCGTCATCGTCGAAGTCGCCGTATCCATAGTCGGGCTCTGCGGCTCTGACTGTCCTTATCGCCTGGATATTCTGTATGAATACCGCAAACGAGAGCACGATAGCCAGTATCAGTGATATCGTTTTTTTCTTCTTCATAATCTGCTTTTCCTCCTTTGTTTCTTGATCCGGTTGATCAACATGATACAGTTATCACCATATATATTTTCAAGACAATGTGTCAGAAAGACACAATATCGTCTGCTTATATATACGAATAAATGACGGATTTGTCAAAAAAAATATTTTTCGAACAGTACGACTACATTTTGTGGCAAAACAGTTTTTCCACTCCGGAATGCTCAATATATGGGATGAGTTCTTTCATATTTACGCCAGTTATGGTAAAATTCTCGAAACTAAAGCGAAACGATGATCACCGCGAATGATGCGGCGTATGGAGGGAAAAATGAAGCTCGGATACAGTGAAGGATTATTCAGCATCATACTTGATAAAAAACTGGACTATGACACCGCAGAAGCTGCATACGACAGGATCTTTGAATATATAGCAGATACTGAAAACAGCGGTTCTTCCATAGACAGGATAATAATAGATGCCGACAAGCTTGCGTTTATCTCATCAGCCGGGATCAGGATCCTGCTGGAATTAAAAAAAAGAGTTAAAGATCTGCGCATCCTGAATGTATCCGACAGTGTATATGATGTGATAAGCATTACCGGTCTGGAGGATGTATTGGGGATCGAGCTGAAGGGGGAAGAAAAAACCGGAGGACCGGATATTCCTTCGACAGCCGGCAGCAGAACAGACCGCCGGCATACTCTCCCTTCCGACTTTGTTCCCGTTACCAGGATGTTTGAGAAACAGGCAGAGCTCCACCCCGGACATCCCGCGGTAGTATCCTCAAAGGGATCATATTCGTATAAAGAGCTCAACGAATCGGCAAATAAGATCGCAAACACCCTTATCAATATGGATGCCGGCCCGGATGACATCGTCTGCATACTGCTGGAAAGAGGCATAGAGATATATGCAGCCACTATAGGAGCCCTTAAGGCCGGCTGTGCATATGCGGTAGTCAATCCAAGATATCCTGATGAAAGGATCGAGTATATATATAAAGATTCCGGGGCAAAATTCATCATATCCTCCCTGGACACGGTATATGACAGACTTGAGCTGTTTGTGGACAGACTTCAGAAAAGGCCGCTTTTCTTTGAACATATATTGAGCAGCATGGAAATACAGAACCCCGACACCGTCATATATCCCGGGGATCTCTGCTATGTAAAGTACACCTCCGGCTCCACAGGCAAGCCAAAGGGTGTAATGCTTGAGCATGGAAACCTTAGCAATTTTCTCATAGACGCTCCGGACAACCCGGGATTTACGGAACTTGCCGGAAAGAGCACCCGAAGCCTTGCCATGGCCCAGATGACTTTTGATGTCTCCGTAATGGAAGAGTACATCCCTCTTGTGACCGGCCACACATCTGTATTTGCCTTATTTGATGAGATCGCAAATCCTGCAAAGCTCATAAAGCTCATGGTTGACAATCATGTGGACGGAGCTGTTTTCACTCCCAGCTACCTTTCGGGCATGATGAAGCTTAACGGAGTAGACAAAGCGATCGCCGGACTTAAGGCTGTGGTTTTCTGTGCTGAGCCCTTCCTCCCGGCTCTTTATACACGCATCAGGGAATACAATCCCGATGTCGCCATATTAAACAGCTATGGTCCGACCGAGACGACCATAATATGCACCACTAAGATACTTCAGAGCGCTGAGAACATCACGATAGGGTTCCCTCATACAAATGTCGAAGTAACCGTCATAGACGAGCAGGGAAATGAACTGCCGAAGGGTGAGACAGGAGAGCTTCTCATAGCAGGCAAATGCGTGGGCAGGGGCTATATCAATCTTCCGGAAAAAACGGCTGAATTATTTATAGGATACAAGGGCATGAGAGCTTACAAAAGCGGCGATCTCTGCAGGATAAACAGCGACAATGAGATCGAATCCTTCGGCAGGAAGGATTTTCAGGTTAAAATAAGAGGTCTGCGTATCGAACTGGGAGAAGTCGAATCTGTAATGAACGGTATGGACGGCATAGACATCTGCGTTGCCGCCGCTATTGAAGGCCGTTACCTCTGCCTCTATTACACATCGGAAAAGGGTGTTGCGGAATCAGAGATCCGGACCTACGCCAAAGAGCATCTGGCACATTACATGCTCCCCGATATTTACATGAAACTTGACGAAATGCCTATGACGGAGAATAAAAAAGCAAATCGTAAAGCTCTTCCGATACCGCAGCATGAGGTGAAGGATGAGCAGCTGCGCGGACCGGAAACAGAAACCCAGGAGACGCTTCTTAAGCTCCTGAATTCCGTTATAGAAGACAGAGCGTTCGGCATTGACCAGAATCTTCCCGACGGCGGTCTTTCATCGCTTGACATTATGCTTTTCATCTCACTGATAGGGAGCGAATTCAATATTGCCATAAATATCGGTGACTTTGTTCAGCATCCGACGATCATGGATCTGGAACAGTTCATAAGCTCCGCCCCCAAACTAAAGAAAACGGGAAAGCTGGATAGATACCACGCTACCGAGAGACAGATCACCGGATATAACGAGGCTAAAGCCGGCGGAAATGAATTGGATCTTCCGACCCTTTATGAAATGGATAAAGATGTAGACACCGGCCGTCTCAGGGAGGCTGTATATAAGACCATGGCCGTTCATCCGGGACTGACGCTACGCCTTGAGCCCGATGAAGAAAACGAGCTGTATCAGATTCCCCAGGATGATTTCAGAGATTATGATATCCGGGTTTCCTTTATAGATGATTCCGGGCTTGACAGCAGGATACATGAGCTGTGCACCCCGCTGCCACCCGACGGTAAATGGCTTTTTAAATTCGAGATCATAGAAACTCCTTCTAAAAAGTATCTTTTTACCGATTACAATCATCTGAATTCCGACGGCGCCTCGATCTCTATCATCATAGAGGACATCATTGCCGCCTATGAGGGAAAAGAACCTGAACCGGAACAGCTTACCGCATTGGAATACGGAGAATTCCTCTCAGGCTTCTGGGATACAAAAGCCGGAAAGATCTGCACGGATATGTATATGAAGATCTTTGACAATGTGGGAGGTGCAGTTACGTTCCCTCCTGATAAAAACGAGGAAAAATGGAGACCGGCATACCTTGACAGCCCTCTTTCCGTAAGCGGAAGTGAGCTTAAGGAATACTGTACAAAAAACCGGCTTACGGAAAGCACCCTTTTAGCGGGAGCTCTCGGGATCGTACTCGCCGGTCATACGAAGCGAGAAAGCATCGCTTTCTCCTTTGGATACAGCGGACGGAATGATTCCCGTCTCTCAAACTCGATCGGCTATATAGCCACTGCTCTTGAGGCTTTCTGTAATCCCGGAAAGCACACCTCATGTAAAGAGTATTTAAGAGAGATTGACAGAATGCTGCTCAATGTACAGACGTTTCCTATCATGCCCATTATGAGCATTTTCGAAAAGTATCCCAATGCTCTTGACATAGTCTACCTGTATCAGCCTTATTCTCCTGAGGAATACGAGATGGACGGCCATAAGATCAAAGTGATCTCTCTGCAGGAAAGGACGGTCTACGAAAGTATAAAACTGATAGTGCAGCCCGTCCAGAAAAAAAGCGGGGATATTATCTGGAAAATAGATTATCACGGCAATCTTTATTCCGAGGACAGCATGAACGCACTGGTCCGGGATCTGAATGATACCGTACGGGCAATGATCACTGACGATACAATGAAGTAGAGTCCGGCCTCAGGTCCGGCTTATTATGAACATGACATACAATATCGTTACTATAAGGATATGAACTATCCTTGTGATCCGGGTATCCCTGAAATAACCCGCGTATTCCCTCAGCATGGCGTTTAATGAAAAATACAGCTTCGTCCTTGCTCCGTAGCCTATGCATTTTACATGCTGACGTCTTGCTATAAGAAGAGCCCGCATCACATGGTATGAGCTTGTAACGACTGCAATGTCGGAGACCCTTTTTCCGGCAGGCTCATCCCCGCTGTCTTCCTTTATCATTTCATAGGAAAACCGTATATTCTCATCCGTATTCTTCGACCCGGCCTCCCTTATGATATCTTCATCCGGCACTCCGACAGACACGGCATAGTCAGCCATCGCATAGCTTTCGGGAAGAAGCTCATCCTTACCCTGGCCTCCGGACATGACGAGCTTTGCGCCCGGATTATTTCTGTATACCTCGATCCCCCTGTCAATCCTGGATCTCAGCAGCGGAGTAGGCTTTTCTCCGGAAAGTCCCGCCCCAAGGACCACGACATAACGTATTCCCTTATTCTTTTTTATATGGATCAGATTCAGTACATCGGACAGCCAGAAGGAAGCAAGCTGTATGACGAAATACATTGAAATGATCGTCATATACCAGTATATCCACATCGGAAGGCCCGGAGCCGTGACATCAAAAACCATGGGGTATATCGTCTCAAACAGGATAAGCAATGCCGCGAGACCTATGGACAGCCCGTTCCTGAACCTTACTCCCTCCTTTTTCATTATCACAAGACCGCCTATGAGAAATACGGGTATCAGCACAAGCGGATACGCTATCAGCAGGACAGAAAGGAATATAAGCTCGATATCGAGAAGGATATGGAACAAAAGATGCTCGGAAAACCATTCCGGCCTTCTGACAGCCTCCGATATAATGAAGCTTCCGAGCAAAAAACCGGTAAGCAGCAGAAGAAAACCGCTCAAAACCGTTCGGCGCTCTGTAAGCATCACGATAAGCCAGGCAAAAGCTGATGCAAGAAAGATCCAGAAGATCATTTTTCCTTATCCCTGAAGAACTCCTCTACTGCGGCCGCTGCCTTTGCATTCATTCCTTCTACCTTTGAAAGCTCATCCATATCCGCTTCACGTATCCTTTCTATTTCTCCGAAATGTCTCATGAGAGCCTTTCTTCTGGCAGGCCCTATTCCCGGTATATCATCGAGGACAGAATGCACCTGGCTCACAGATCTTAAAGAACGGTGATACTCGATCGCAAATCTGTGAACCTCGTCCTGAATACGTACTGCCAGCTTAAATCCCTCCGAATGCGTATCTATCGGGATCTCCCTTTCATCATAGTATATTCCCCGTGTCTTATGTCTGTCATCCTTCACCATGCCGGCAACAGGTATATCTATACCGAGATCCCTGAGAACCTCAAGGCAGATATTCACCTGCCCCTTCCCTCCGTCCATGAGTATCAGATCCGGGAAGCGGCTGAAGCTGTCAAATTCCGACCGGGCTTCGTGGGTAAACCGTCTGGTCAGCACTTCCCTCATGGATTCATAATCATTGTTTCCTATATCAGAGGAAAGACGGAATTTTCTGTAATCGGATCTTTTAGCCTTCCCCTTCTCAAAGACCACCATACTCCCGACAGAATCAAATCCCGAAATATGTGAGATATCGTAGGATTCCATCCGGTTCACGTCAGAAAGCCCCAGCCATCCGGCTATCTCCTTTGCGGCTCCTATAGTCCTTCCTTCCTCTCGTTTGATCCTTTCTTTTGAATTCTCCAGTATCATTCCGGCATTACGATGTGCAAGCTCCACAAGCCGTTCCTTCTGTCCTATCTTCGGAACAAGTATCGAAACCCTTCCTCCGCGCTTTTCGGAAAGAAAGCTCTCCAGTATCTCTTTATCCGCTACCTCCGTCTCGAGCATTATCTCTCTCGGCACAAAGGGGGTACCTGTATAGAACTGCCCCAGAAAATCATTCATAACCTCCGCATCCTCTGCATCTCCCGCTACGTGGCTCAGTACATAATGATCCCTGCCTATAAGCCTTCCCTCTCTGACGAAAAATATCACGACGACCGCATCCTCCCTGTCGCGGTTAAGAGCGATGACATCCCTGTCCTCTCCGTCAAGGGCAGTTATCTTCTGCTTCTCGGAAACGGAGCGCACAGACTCTATAAGATCCCTGTACGAGGCTGCATTTTCAAAATCGAGTCTTTCGGATGCCGCTTCCATCCTCTCCTGCAGTGAGTTGATCACCGGTTCATACTGTCCGTTAAGAAATTCAAGTGCGCCCCTCACGCTATCTCCGTACGCCTTATCATCCTGTCCGGTAAAGCCGCTTCTGCACGGGGCGGAGCATTGTTTCAGATGATAGTTCAGACAGGGCCTGTCCTTCCCCCTGTCCCTTGGAAGCACTCTGTTACAGGTCCTGAGCATGTAGATCCTGTTGATGAGCTCGATGGTCTCCCTTACGCCGTAGCCGGATGTATAGGGGCCGAAATATTTTGCCTTATCCTTCTTCATTGTCCTGGAAAACAATATGCGGGGATAAGGCTCGCTGACCGTTACCTTAATATACGGATAAGTCTTGTCATCCTTGAGCATGGTATTATACTTCGGGCGATGCTCCTTTATCAGATTGTTTTCAAGAACAAGCGCTTCCAGCTCGGAATCGGTCAGTATATACTCGAACCATGCGATCTGGGATACCATCCTTTTTATCTTCTCTGACTTTGTCGTTTTTCTGAAATATGAGTGAACCCGGTTGAAAAGATTAACGGCCTTTCCGATGTATATGATCACATCGTCCGTATCGTGCATAAGATAGACTCCCGGAGACCTGGGAAGTTTTTTTAATTCCGATTCAATATCAAACTCTTTGCCCATACAGAGATTTTACCACAAAACAAAAGGCTGCGCGTATCATACGCGCAGCCCCGGGTTTTATCATCCTGAATTCCTTATTATTTATACGGATTCTCCGAAGGATAGGGAAGGGATGCAGGCTGATTATATCCGATCTCGCCAAGATCCACTCCGATATACTTGTAAACCTCAAAGAGCGCCTTTCCGAAATGACCGAACATAACAGCTCCGTGGTGAGGATAATTCTTACCGATAAGGACATGACGGTAGAACCGTCCCATTTCCTTGATCGCGAACACACCGATGGATCCGAAGGACTTAGTAGCCACCGGAAGCACCTCGCCCTCTGCAAGATAAGCGCGAAGCTTGCCGTCTGCCGTAGACTGAAGCCTGTAGAATGTGATATCTCCGGGCTTGATATCGCCTTCAAGAGTACCGTCACACCAATCTTTCGGGTGGGTACGGGCCATGATCCTCTGATATGAAAGATGAGGATCACAGATCTTGGAGGAGCAGGTATTTCCGCAATGGAATCCCATGAATGTATCCGTATGTACGTAAGGGAACTTGCCCTCGATGGATTCCTTATACATATCCTTGGGTACGGAATTATTGATATCAAGAAGGGTTACCGCATCACCGGAGATACAGGTACCGATATACTCTGAAAGAACTCCGTAGATATCGACCTCGCAGGAAACGGGAATGCCCTGTGCCGCAAGCCTTGAATTCACATAGCAGGG
>CACZRA010000193.1 GCA_902783395.1 uncultured Lachnospiraceae bacterium | reverse complement strand
TAATCTCCTTGCCCATCAGCTCCTCACCGGAGAATTCATAGGCGTCGAGGAAAAAATAAGCGTCGTAACGCTGCAGTTCCTCCGGCGACAGCTCGTGTTCGGCCTCGAAATAGTCGCGGTGATAGTATTCATAGGAGTTATTCATCCGATTTTCGATGGTAGTCATCACACCGCTGACTTTTTTTGTGACGGGCAGCGTCCCGGTGTAGCCCCATATGATCAGCGCGACCAACACCAGCACCAAAGCGATCACCAATAACAACGTTCCGGGCTTGACGACGCGGATATACGCATCCAGCTCCTCCGGTGACCGTACACGATCCCGGTTTTTTGTGGTGAATACGCCACTTTTTTCCTCTTTCATATCCATAGCTGTGCCCTCATTTCGATTTTTTGGGGATAAACGTCCGTACTGCTATTTGCTTTGTCGATCCATACTTTTGTACGTATTGGTATTCCATCGCAACTTTGACGTCATCTAAAGTGATTCTATGGAACCATATAACATAAAATCACAACTATATTATACATGGGTTGACTGTTTACAGTCCATGCAGTTTTATGACAGGGCCAGGATGATCTTTAGCAACCTGTCTAAAGGAGGCTTTCTATGACAGCATATGGCAGTGTAAGAGACAGACAGGAATAGATCAGTCCTTGTATATCAGTTCAAAGGCATATCCGTCTTTTGATAAAAAGAAATCGTCTTCAGACAGCCTTCCATCAATACATTTCTCATAAAAGTGTATAGATGAGGCTACTGAAGCTTTATTCAGTCCAACTCCGGTAAGATGAAGAAAATTCGATCTGTGATATGCTGTCTCATAAAATGATAGCCCGAGTATCGTATCATTACCATCTTCCATCTGTTTTCTAATATCCCGAGGAACTCCATATATAAACAGAATTTTTTGATCCTCAAGATTTTCGTGATACAAACGAGCTGCTTTTGTTATTATTGATATTGCCTTCTTCTTATTCATTTTTACAAAAAACCTGCAAACTAATTCAAAATGGGAATGCTATTGCCGCAGCAATGGACACTCCCATTTTATGGTTGATTTTAACGTTGTCTGCCAACCTCCGGCTCCTGTGTCCGGAAAAAAGTATCAGATTATGGTGTCAACCCACCAAGGCATGCGCCTTACTATATATATAATATATCGGTTCAATCGAAAATTCAATTACGATTTATACAATAATTATAGTTGTTTATTCACCTCTATACCCTTTATATCCTCCTCAAGCAGGCTCAGCTTATTAAGGATATTCTGTATTTCGGAGTTGACCTGTGCCTGTGAATCAGAGCTGACATACTGCGAGTTCAGTCTTTCAAGTTCTGCCTCCCCCTCAAGGATCTCACGTTCCTTTTTTTCTTCCTCGCGCTTTTCGGCTTTCTCCTTTTCCTCGGCCTGTTTTTCGGCTTTCTCCTCGGCGTCTTCCTTTACCTGCTCCTGTTCCTCGGTGATATTCTCTACCGCATCCCGTACCAGAGAGCTTATGACATCCTTTGATGCAGCCTGCATTATCTCATCCTTGCCCTTTTGAGCCTTCATCATGCTCTGATCCTTAAGGCTTTCCAGCTTAATGTCCTTTATGGCGGAGTTGTAGGCTCTCACCATTTCCTTATCCTGATTTATCTCGATTCGGGCATTCCATATGTCATTGTCGGCGTCCAATGCAAGCTTCTGATACTCCGTAAGGCCTTTTTCCATTACAGAGCTGTACAGCTCCCGTTCATCATCGGACAAGCATTCCAGTGGGTCGTTTATTGCTTCCATGGGCTTCTCGCGCTTATACTCTCTCACCTTACGGACAAGGTCGAGATCCTTCTGTTCCCTGCTGTCCTCGGTGATACCGTGCTCTCTGGCATAATTAGTGACGCCTTCCCTGATCTTTGCTGCTCTGTCCTGTCTCTCCGTAAGATCACTTTCGGCCTCGGCCCTCTGCTCCCTGATCTCACTTAAGCTTTTGTCAGTATCGCGCTCTATATCAAAAGCGTCTGATACCAGCTTCATTGCATGCTTCCTTGCAGACGCTATCTTATCCGCCGGAGCCCGCGGAAGGTTCAGGTTTCCAACAAATAAAAGACTGCCGGAATCCTCGTTCCCGTTCCCTTTATTCTTCCCCACAGCTCCCTGCAATACCGGATTCTGCTGTACATTTGCTGCTCCATTACCTATGACTTCAATCCCGCTCATCAGAACCTCCTTGTTCATGACAATACTTCATATAGATTATCGGATTATTTCCAGAAAGAAATAGAAGAATCTATGCCGTGACAGTTCCGGTTTCTACAGCCTGTTTAGAAGCATAGTAATCCTCAAACAGCTTGTTTGCAGCACTCAAGGTGTTTCTGCTTATCTCGGGGAGCTCCCTGCCCCAGGTCTTAGTTGTAGTAGGTGATGGATATGGCCGGACATACGCTGACTACGACGTTGCAGCACAAAACGGGGCATTTTTAAGAACCGAAGATGGC
>CACZRA010000192.1 GCA_902783395.1 uncultured Lachnospiraceae bacterium | reverse complement strand
CTGAACATAGAATGATGCAGAGTTTTTGGATTTGCTTACTGTTAGTTTCATACTAATATCCTCCAACCCTTATTATATCATATATAGCTACATATAGCCACATCTAAAGCGACAAAATTTGACAAAAAAATAAGACTGAAATATCAGTCTTTATGCGGGCTTGATGGGTATTATGAACTAAGATTTATGAGGCTAGACTGTCAAACTTCCGGACCATAGGAGAGGATTCCGGTACGATAGAGGACGTGTATGAGCCTTATCTGCTGAAGAACGGATTCATCAACCGTACTCCGAAAGGCAGAGTAGTTACCGATAAGGCTTATGAACATCTGAAGAAGGGGCTGTATTCAGTCGGATAAAGATATCATACACCTTGAATTAATCAGAGTTGCATGGTAAAGTTATAGCTTATGGCGCATATAAAAATAGCTTTTGATATATAAAGCAGGGCTTTTACAGACAATTTTCAGGATATGGATGAAAACAAAGAAAAATCATCATTTATGGTAAAGGTTGCGACTTTCATTGTAGACAGGCGCAATCTTTTCTTTCTGCTTTTTGCGATAGCCGCGGTCTTCAGCCTGATATCATCAGGGTGGGTAAGCGTTGAGGATTCGCTTCCCGCGTATCTTCCCGAGACTACGGAGACAAAGCAGGGCCTTGATCTTATGGAGGAGGAGTTCATAACCTACGGCACGGCCAAGATCATGGCCACAAACATAAATTACGATGTTGCCGATACCATAGCAGCCAAGATCAGGATGCATCCCGATGTGGCTATGCTGACCTTTGATGACACCGAGGATCATTATAATAATTTCTCTGCTCTTTATGATATTACATTCAAATATGAAGAAAGCGACCTGCGCGCCCTGGATGCCCTTGATGACGTAAAGGAGATGCTTAACGGTTATGATCTCTATGTTTCCACGATGATGGGAAACCAAACAGCTGATATCATCCGCAGTGAGATGAATACAGTATCAGTCATAGTCGCGGTCATCGTTGTTACGGTTCTTATCTTCACCTCACAGACCTGGGCCGAGATACCTGTTCTTATCCTTACCTTCGGAGCATCGGCTATCATCGCATCGGGAACGAATTTTCTGCTGGGTACCATATCATTTGTCTCGGATTCCGTTACAATAGTACTCCAGCTCGCACTGTCAATAGACTACGCGGTAATTTTCTGTAACAGGTATAAGGAAGAGCATCAGAACCTTTCTGTAAGGGAAGCGGATATAATCGCTTTGAGCAAGGCGATACCGGAGATAGCTTCATCATCGCTGACGACAGTGGGTGGTCTTATCGCCATGATGTTCATGCAGTACGGGATCGGTCCCGATATGGCAGTCTGTCTGATAAAGGCTATCGCTTTTTCCCTTCTTTCGGTCTTTACTTTCATGCCGGGGATCATTATGCTCTTCGGACCGCTTATGGATAAGACAAAGCACAGGAATTTCATACCTAAGATTTCCTTTGTAGGAAAATATGCCTATTTTACAAGATTCATCGTGCCGCCTCTTTTTGTGGCACTGATCGTCGCAGCCTGCATCATTTCGGGAAAATGCCCTTATGTGTACGGCTATACGAAACTGACCACTCCCGTGAAGAACGATATACAGATAGCAAGCGATATGATAGAGGAGACCTTTGGTGTTGAGAACATGGCTGCTGTCATGGTTCCGGTTGACAGTTATGAGACAGAGGGCAGCTTCATAAAGGAGCTTGAAGCTCATCCGGAGGTCGATAAGATAGTAGGCCTCGCCAATACGGAGGCTATGGACGGATATACTCTGACTGATAAGCTGACCGCAAGACAGTTTTCCGAGCTTATGGGTGTGGATTATGAGCTGGCCGATCTTTTGTATACGGCCTACGCCATAAATGATGAGAACTATTCAAAACTCATTAACGGCAGCTCGTCGTATTCGATCCCGCTGATCGATATTGTCATCTTCCTTCATGACGAGATCAAGGACGGCTATGTCTCGCTGGATAAAGACACGGAGGCGGAGCTTGATGACGCCTATGACCAGATGATGATAGCAAAGAACCAGCTTCAGGGAGAGAATTACAGCCGTATGCTCCTCTATCTGACTCTTCCTCAGGAGGGGGATGAGACCTTTGCTTTTATTGATGAGATACATGATATAGCGCATAAATACTTCGAAGGGGATATTCTGATGGCGGGTGAATCCAATTCTCAATATGACCTGAAGAAGACCTTCGCAAGAGATAATGCCGTGGTAAGCTGGGTGTCGATCTTTGCAGTGCTTGTCGTGCTGCTCTTTACCTTCATGTCGGTAGGAATGCCCATACTTCTGATACTTGTGATACAGGGATCGATCTGGTTGAATTTCGCATATCCCGCCATAGTCCACAGTAATATATTCTTCATGAGCTTCCTTATCGTCAGCTCCATCCAGATGGGAGCGAATATCGACTATGCCATAGTCATATCAGGACGTTTCATGGAGCTTAAGGAACAGATGTCCAAAAGGGATGCGATAATAGAAACCATGAATTTCGCCTTTCCCACCATAGTGACATCGGGATCTATGCTTGCGCTGGCAGGACTCGTCATAGGAATGCTTACCTCGGATCCTACTATCTGCGGAATAGGACAATGTATCGCAAGAGGAACATTAATATCTATAGTGCTCGTTATGTTTGTGCTTCCGCAGATACTGCTTCTGGGAGAGAAGATAATAGACGCAAGCTCCTTTAAGGTCTCGGTACCTATAAAGATCAATACGGAGTCCGGACTGATAAGACTTGACGGAGTGGTGCAGGGAAATATAAACGGTCATTTCGTAGGTGAGATGCACGGGCTTCTGCGCGGAAATGCCAGTGTTCTGCTGGCGACGGGCAGCATGAATAAAGAAGAGGACTCTCCGGAAAAGATGATAGAGGATAACGAAAACGTTATAGATGCGGATGATGATGCGTCCGGGACCCCCGAAGACGGGGAAGATGAAGAAGGCCAGCCTGTTACAGAGGAAAATACCGGAACATCGGAGGAAGTAAGCGTGGAAACGGTGAAAAAGGACGGAGATGAAGCAGAGGATGAATAGCTTCCTGAAAAAATATACAGCAATAATAGCTTCTGTTGTGATAATGGCACTCAGCTTTCCGCCGGAGAGCGCTTTTGCCATGCCTATGGACGGCCTGAAGATCTTTGCGGGAGAAGCGCATGCCATTCAGGGGGCTTCACTGTCCTTTAACAAACTTGATCTTGATACGCTGAGCGTAAGCAGGGATTCTTCAAGCAGCAATACGGTAGTGTATATAAGATCAGCGAGCGATATGCTTGAGCTTGCGGAAAATGCCGATATTGATTCGTATACGAAGGACAAGACCTTCATCCTGACCGAGGATATAGATCTTATGGGACTGAAGTTTAAGAACGTGCCTGTTTTTGCCGGAACATTTGACGGGAAGGGCCATTACATCAGAGGTGTGACCTATGACGGAAACGGGTATGTGACGGGACTTTTCAGATATATAACCCAGGGAGCCGTGGTTGAGAACCTGAACGTATACGGTAATATCGAGGCTGTCAGTGATGAAGAGATAACAGGAGGTTTGTGCGGGATAAATGAGGGAGTGATCTCAAACTGCAGCTTCTCGGGATTGGTAAAGGGAAGATCAATAACGGGCGGTATAGCAGCCATAAATGAAGTTCCGGGGACTATAATGGCCTGTACGAACAGCGGAGCCATAAGCGGGTACTATTTTACCGGAGGGGTTACGGGCAAAAATTACGGAGTCACGGCTTATTCATATAATAAGGGATCCATCAACAATACAACAGAATGGGTAGAAGGCTCGGATGCCATGGAACCGGAAAAAGACCTGATATCCGCTGTAATGAGCGGAAGCATTGATAAAGAAGACAATACGAACGTACATCTGAGGGCAGGCGTGGATACCGGAGGTATCGCCGGATATTCCAGAGGAGCAGTGTACCAGTGCAAGAATCAGGCTGATGTAGGGTATGCGCATACAGGATATAATGTCGGCGGGATAGTCGGAAGACAGGCCGGCTTCGTTTCCTTCTGTCTCAATGAAGGGACCGTGTACGGACGAAAGGACATCGGCGGCATAGTAGGGCATATGGAGCCGCATCTGACCTTAAACGATCTGGAGACACTTCCGGAGGCTGTGGACAGGCTTCATGATCTTGTGGAAATATCGCTTGAGGACATGCACATGTCGGTAGGCACCATAAGTGATGATGTAAAGCAGCTTTCGGTCTACGCCGACAATGCGGTGACATCGGGAGATGAACTCGGAACAACTACCAGAAATTATCTTAACTCCGTTTCCGACGCGGCAAATTCGCTTCAGTCAAGAGTCGATTATCTGTCGGAAAAGGTTCCGAAAATGATAGATTATCTTTCCGACGCTAATGACGAGCTTTCCGATACAGCGGATGATATGAGAAAGATGCTGAATGATGCGGATGTCGGCAGAAGGATATCATCTTCGCCGGAAAAATCGGCAAGTGTCAACGAAGCAAAGAAAATACTGGTTTCCGATAATTCTACTGCCCTTGAAAAAATAGAAGCCGTCGGAGAGATCATAGAGATAGTTCTGCCCGAGACTGTGGATGCGGCGCAGACTGTATCGGGCAATACGAAAAGGATCCATAAAGATCTGTCTAAAATGTCCGATAATATCGGTGAATCTCTGGATTATTCACATGATGTCGTGAATCATCTTAATTCCATGAGCAAGCCGTATGCTCCGTATCTGGGCAGTGATTTCGATAATGCGAGGACTTCTCTGGCCGACAACCTGTCGGGAATGTCGAAGATCCTTGCAATACTTGCGGATCACAGCAATGAGTCCTCGGCCAAAGTCAGCGAGGATCTTTCCGAAGTCAATGATCAGGTGAATACAGTGTTTCATATCATATCGGATCAGCTTGACAGGATAGGTAATTTTGCTGACGGAAAAAACGATGATATAATAACTGATGTTTCCGAAGAAGAGATCGACAGCATAGAAGAGGGACGGGTCGATCATTCAAACAACAAGGGGACAGTCGAAGGTGATATCAATATCGGAGGTATCGCGGGTTCCATGACCATAGATACTGAGGATCCGGAAGAAAACGCTGCCGGGAGCATGAACGGCGGCTTTAACGCCAAGTATCTCCTCAGAAATATCATCCTTGAATGCAATAATGATGCATATGTAAAGAGCAAAAAAGACGGTGCGGGCGGAATAGTGGGCTATATGGAGCAGGGTATCGTCAAAGGCTGTGAAAGCTACGGCTATGTGGAGTCCACGGAGGGAAGCTATGTCGGAGGCATAACGGGACAGTCTCTTTCCGTGGTGAAGGATTCTTATTCCATGGGCTTTGTAAAAGGGAAGACATACATCGGCGGTATTGCGGGCTACGGTACAACAGTCAATAACTGTGTAGCTTTTCCCACATTCGAGAATACCGGAGCAAGACAGGGAGCTATTGCCGGACAGATAGAAACTGACAGTGATACGCACAAGAAGCATCTGGAGGCAGTCTCCGGAAACAGATTTATAAATGATGAGGTTGCCGGTATAGACGGCATCAGTGTAACTGGCAAGGCAGAGCCGGTGAGTTACGGAGAGCTTATGGCAGAGCCTTCCACGCCTGCGGAGTTCAGGAATGTGCGGGTTGTGTTCATAGTGGAGGACGTGGTCATTGAGCAGAAGAGTGCGGCATACGGATCAAAGCTTTCAGATGTTGAATTTCCGAGTATTCCTCCCTATAACGGAAAATATGTCAGCTGGGAGGATGTAGACACGAACATAGATATTACGGAATCGATCTTCGTTGAGGGCAAGCTGAAGCAGATAGAAAAGACACTGAAAAGCAATGAGCTTTATCCGGGGACGGATGTATCGGCAGGGCTGGTCTCCGGTACCTTTACGGAAGGAGATTCCTTATCTGTCATCGTAATAGAGGGTGATACGGAATCAACCTATGATGTCTATTATTCTTCT
>CACZRA010000191.1 GCA_902783395.1 uncultured Lachnospiraceae bacterium | reverse complement strand
TTATTATACTTGCAATAGCTGCCGTGCAGAAAAATGTAACAACTGTTACCCCCATCAGTTTCCCGGCTCTTTTGGGGCTCGCCATATTCGCTATCGCCGACGCTATGGAGCAGAATACCATCGGGACCACAACACAGAACATTAGATTGACAAAGACGGTTCCCATAGGTTCAAGTGCCGCAGCCCCGGGCCATACCGCTCCTACTATACAGCCTGCGATTATACCTATGAGCATGGTGATCAGAAACCAGTAATTTTTCAGAAAATTCTTCATTATCCCTTCCTCCTTAGATTTGTGAGGTATCATTTGCACTTATTCCATTGCATTATAGCATCCTTTTTCAGCATAAAATACACAATAATTGCTGTTATCTGCGCAAATCGTGCTGTTTTTATCCGATATATGTCTATCTATTTCTCTTTATCTGTGCTAAAATAGCTGTGATAACTGATCATTTCAGAACAATATGATTACGGAGAACGGTATGAGTAAATTCCTTGTAGCAGGCATTACACAGATAGAAACCATAGTTAAGGTCGACAATATTCCCGTAGAATTCAGTCCGCTTACCAGTGCGCCGGATTCAATATTCACGGCTCCCGGCGGAGATGCGTACAATGAATCTCTGGCGCTCAAGTGGCTCGGTAATCAGGTCGACTTTCTGTCGGTAGTGGGAAGAAACCAGGATCTCAGCATATTTAATCCCCATGACAGAGAGGTCACAATATGTACCGACTACATACTTCCTCTCCTCAATGCTACGCCTACCCAGGTCATCCTTTATGATAAGGAGCGTAAAGAGCAGATCTTTGAGGATATAAAGGATCTGAGGGAGGCTGATTACAGGATGTCCATGGTAAAGCCGATGATCGCCGACTGTGATATGGTAGTGCTTTCAAATGCTAATTTCTGCAGACCATTTATACCGATAGCAAAGGAATATAATAAGAAGATCGCGGTGAATATCCACAGCTTCCTGAGGGAGAAGGAAAAATACAATACGGACTTCCTCGGAGCCGCTTCGATCCTTTATTTCAGCGATGATACCATCACCGAGGATCCCTATGAGTTCATCGACAGCATAGCCGAGACCTACGGTACCGAGATCATTATACTGGGACAGGGCTCCGCGGGCCTGATACTCTATGACAGAAGCAGGGATATAAGGGTTCATTATAATATAGTAAAGACAAACGAGGTCATAAATACCGCGGGAGCCGGAAACGCTCTGATGGCCTGCTTCCTGCATTCCTATCTGGAAAGCAACGACTCGACGACCGCTGTAAAGAACGCGATGCTCTTCGCTTCCTATAAGATAGGCTACATGGGAACTTCAAACGGCTTCATGACAGTAGAACAGCTTGAGCAGTGGCGCAGGCTTATCTGGGGAGAGCTTTCACAGGTAAATATCGATCAGGAGAGCTGAAGCTCTTGATGAGTTTCAGATCCTATGATACTATAGGGGATGAATTCAGAGAATAAGATCATTTTTGAAGGGGTTCTATATGGACGGACTTAGTGCAGAGCAGCAGGCTCTGCTTGCAAGTATTATGGGAAATTCATCACAGGCACAGGCGCTGAATCCTACGATCACGCCTGCAGCGGCACCTGCCCCCGCGGCAGCTGCTCCTGCGCCCGCACCTGCGGTTCCGCCTGCAGGCGGAAATGAAAATCGCGTGTTATCTCAGGCAGAGATCGATGCACTCTTCGCAGCCATGACCTGAGCCTTATCCGGTTTCGTTTTGACCTGCTTCTCAGGATCCTGCTCAGCAGATAACCCGGAAAACCAGAATAACACAACAATTAATATGTATACCGACCGAAGCGACATCGCAAGCAATACCGGCCGGTATATTTTATTCCCATAAAATAACACCTTTAAAACGCAAATCAGATATTCCGCATATTTCCATGCTTTGGTGCATGTTAGCAGAATGTTATTTTTGTATTTTTCAGACATTCTTTCCTCTTGGAACATTTTTCGGTACCGGTCGTTCTATATAAAACATAATGTTTGATACCTTTCATCGGCAGGATGCACAACTCGAGTTATAATTAAAAAAAATCAATTTTCGAACGGTGTTATTTTAAAATTTTATTTTCGAGAGAAAACATATCGTCAGTTTTCGTACCCTCCCCTTTTTTCATAACATTCACTTTATATGAACCATATTTTTTATAGTTTTGTTTAAGGCTCTCGGGCCATATACACTGTTACTTCAGCTTACCGTGTTGGGGCTCGATGGGATAAGATGGTA
This sequence comes from uncultured Lachnospiraceae bacterium, assembly GCA_902783395.1. Taxonomy (GTDB): domain Bacteria; phylum Bacillota; class Clostridia; order Lachnospirales; family Lachnospiraceae; genus NK4A144. The sequence continues at coordinate 2,940 of CACZRA010000191.1, read as the reverse complement.
ATTCTATTTAGAGACCCTCACATACACCGTGCAGTCTTTTTCGATATGCTCTTCATAATCCTTTTTCAGGATTTCCGCGAATTTTCCGGAGAATTCATTAAGATTTACAAGAAGATCCGCTTCCACGTCTCCTGAATCCTCATATGATCCGACTTCAGTGTTGAGAACAAAGACCAGATCAGGCATTTCATGGCTTTCGTAGTATTCCATAAGTCTTTCACTGTCAACAGGATTTCTCCAGGTATCAGGGGCCGCGACAGTAAGACCCGCTGCCGTATATCCCCACGGAAGAAGCTTGGAAAACAGTATCCTGTCCGTTTTCGCTCTGTCAGCAGTGTACTTCTTTATCGAAGACAGGACCGAATCGTATTGGGCCTTATGCTCTACCGTTGTCATCATCCCCGCTCCGGGACCTGACGTGATCCTTGTGTTCAAAAGCTCTATTCTGGCATCCCTGTATACATTTACGAATCTTAGCGCTCCGGTTATCAGAATAAAGGTTGACATAACAACGATGATCGCCGCAGCCGCACTCTTCTTCCATATTCTTTCATATAATATCTCGTTTCCGGCCTCTTCATAAAGCTCCATGAACATATCCCAGAGAAGTATTATCCCTCCTGCTGCCGCAATCCCGTGTCCCACGGCAAGAACATAGAGATCACAGAAGCTTGAAAGCGCGCATACCATGGCAAAGACAAGTCCTCCCATAAACATGGAAATAAAGATATACCAGTCTTTCTTTTTCGTCAGGAAAAACAGCGGGAAAACGAATAAAGCGAACGCCGTATTCATAAAGCCTGTATATCTGAAGGCAAAAACCACATAATATATGAATAGCAGAAGATCTGTATACAATATGGAGGGTTGGATATACTTTTTTACGTTTTGGTTAACATAAGAAAGCAATGCAAGTATAACAAGCACTATGCTCAGGTAATATATCCTTCCAAACACGTCAGAAATGGCTCTGAAAAAGACTTTCACGGATTCGACATATCCGCGGTCATGTTCACTGTCCGACATTATGTAAGACAGATTTGCAAGCAATCCTGCAATCGAGTTGCCGCTCGCATACAGATATATGATGAATATTAACAGCGGGATCATGGTTCCCGCTGTAAAAAGCAGCAAAGGACGCCGGAGTATCCTTACCCTTATGCAGACAGCAGCAAGTATGAGCATCACCGGAAGAGCTGCTAATACAAGCGTAGGAAGGCTTAATACCGATAAAGCAAACAGTATCCCGCCTGTTAACATGCATGCCGTGCCCTTATTCCTCGCTGCTTTGGCGGACTGTCCGCCGCTGCTTTGCCCGGGCTGCGCACCGTCTGTATCCTTCTCCGGCTCCGGCAGCCCCGCGTATACGGTAATGAAGGCTGCCACAAAGAAATTAAACGAAAGAGTATAATAGGAAAGCGTCGGCATATTCAGATGAGCGTAAAGCATGAGAAAAAGCCCCAGCGCTAAAGCCGGGATCCGCGGGAATCTGCGGTTTTCCGGCACCGCACCGTCTCCGCCGGCCCCCTTCCCCGATACGATACGGTATGACACCGCAGCCAGAACGGTCGTCATAAGGACATACAGCACCCTGAAATAGGCTGTTATACCGTCTGTTCCTCCGGTAACAAGAGTGAACAGCCGGTAAAACGGCATAGAGATAAGCGAGGAAAGCTGGGTAGGATGCCATTCATCCGCAAATACCAGATCTCCCGAAGCAAATCTTCCCGCCGTCGATATATAGAAGCTCTCATCCGACTGACAGAAGCCGTAAAGCCCTCTTATGACCAGTGCCACCGCCAGCAGACCGTAGATAACATATGCTATCGGGTATTTTTTAAGCTTTTCATCAGCTTTTTTCAGCATCTTCCCCTCCCCCGTTCTGTTCTGATTTCCTGCAGCTGAAGTATCTCAGGACCAGCGAAAATACAATGACCGGCACCGCAGTGAGCATCACCCTGTTTCCGGAATCACCCACTCCCTTCCTCAGGGCATCTCCTCTGCCGAAGGCAACGAGCAGAACTCCAAGTACATATGAGATCATCAGGGAATCAAAGAAAAGCAGATACCGTTCCCTGTTCAATACAGCCTTTACCACAAGAAGCAGGAATACCGCTCCGCAGATATATCCGAAATACCCCCATCCCGCTCCTATCCTGACATTGAGATAAAACATCTTAAGATTTCCCAGATAATCCGCAGGCTTCACTACCGCAAGAGCCGCATTAAGAAGAAGCAGCATGAAGGGCAGCCCCCATGGCAGAAGCGCGGCAGCTTCAGGCTTAAGCCTGTCTCTTACAAGCAATACGTATATCCCGCATGATACAAGGAATAACAGCATGATGACCGCCTTTACGGGAGTCAGGAAGGCGTACAGAGGCTCTATCCCGAGTATCAGGAAAACCCTTATGTAATACAGCGCCGCAGCGGCCGTCACAGGGCAGATAAACCAGAAAAAGAGCTCTCTCCCGCTGTATTCCGGCAGAAAGGAAAGGCAGAGGATAAGTATGGCCGTAAGTACGACCCCCTCCTGCCTCATCATGGCAAGATTTACCGCAAAAAGCGCCATGAGGACACAGGGCTTCCTTGTCATGGAGGCGGCTCTGTATCCCAAAAACGCCGTAATAAAGAAATATGACATGAAATAAACCCCGGCCATCACCCATTTCGCCGTCGTAAGATAAGCCGACGATGTAACAAGGAATAAGGAAGCGGCAGCGCTGCAGCATATCCCCGCCTTTTTCCCTAAAGTCCCGGAAAGCTCCGTATACAGAGCGAACGCAAATACAAGGATAAGATCCGCGTTCATAACGTACTGAAGGCCGAAGGTCTCCGAAAACCCGAAAAGATAGGGAAGAGTCTGGATTATGCTCCCCACAGGCGCGGCATCTGTCAGGAATACATCAAAATACCTGATATAAGCCCCCTCCTGTACTATCG
>CACZRA010000190.1 GCA_902783395.1 uncultured Lachnospiraceae bacterium | reverse complement strand
GTGACCGGAGAAAACGGAACAAAGGAAAAACATACAAGGCTCGGACTGTTGTGGGATTATTCCGTGTATCATTCGAGATGGAGCGATATGAAGCAGGAAGATTTTGAGCCCGTGTACAATAAAGAATACGGTGCGGAATCAAGGATACAGATAGCGGAGCCTTCAACTCCTGCTGAAAACCCGGGGACGACGCTTGAGGAGATGACAGTCGGACGGGCATATCTGGAGCTCATGATAGAAGAATGTCAAAAGCGGGGAATAGACGTACTGCTTACCTATATTCCATATCCGGTAACCGGGGAGAGCACCTGGGTCGATATCAATACCGTGTCGGAGATAGCGAAGCAGCATGGAGTAAAATATCTGAACTATCTCGATCTGGATGTTGTTGATTATGAGACGGACTGTTATGACCCCGCATCGCATCTTAATCCTTCGGGAGCCTTCAAGGTTACCGATCAAATGGGGCAGTATCTTATGGATAATTATTCCCTGACTGATCACAGGGGGGATGAAGCCTATGCATATTGGGATATGGACTTTGCAGGATATACAGAGATGAAGGATGAGAGGCTGGAAGAGCAGGGCGATCTCAATACTTATCTGATGCTGCTTCAGGATAAGAGGTATGATTTTGAGATAGAGACATCAGACAGTGAAATACTTGAAGATGAGACTACCAAAAGACTGCTGGAGAAAAAGGGGATCGTGCCTGAAGCCGGTCCGGAAGACGAGGCGGTGGTCAGGGTATTTGAAAAGGGAAAAGACGGGAATATGATCGATGAGTCCCGTTTTGCCATACAGAGAGTAAGCTATGATGCAGAGGGACAGACGCTCAGAACGAGCAGGGCGGTAAGGATTCCGGATGAAGATGAAGAAAAAGAGTAAAGAAATAACAGGAAAGCTGCTTATCATATTCGGAATTGTCTTTTCGCTGTTCTTTTTTGTATGGCTGTATCTCTTCATGAAAGATATATCCGGTTCGCAGAGAGGCCTCTTCCTTACAGACAGCAATGATTTTTTCATGGACTGGTTTAATGTGGTTTATTATTCCATAGGAAAAAAACCATATATATGGGGGCTTACCGAAGAGAGGAGCCTGCCGCCTCTGACTTTCCTCCTGTTATATCCTTTTTCGAAGCTTTATGAATATGATGTTTCGGGCTGGGTCGAGGGAGAGACCAGATATTCCGCCCGTTATACGCAGCTTCCGATGGCAGCATTCATAGCGGTGCTGCTGATATCCTATCTGCTGCTTTTTTATTCGCTTTACAAGAGCAGCAGGACAGGGAACGATCTTAAAAAAGCATTTTTATTTTTTGTGCTGTTCCTGTCAGGTGTCAATCTTTATTGTATAGAACGCGGGAATCTTCAGGTCATAACCGCGGCTGCGGTATTTCTTTATATTTACCTGCTTGACAGGGATGAGAGGGAGTCTGCGGACGGCGGTGTGCCCTATCCGGTAAAGGCTTTTACCGGCTGCTTCTGTCTTGCTTTTGCTGCTGCCCTTAAGATCTTTCCTGCGATGATGGGTGTGCTACTGTTATACAGGAAGAAATGGAGGGAGGCCGTCTCGGCTTTCCTGCTTGGCGTTGTCTTGTATGTTATCCCGTTCCTTTGGATGGACATGCCGTTTACTGAAACTCTTGGCGCTTTTATAAAGACTCTGGGGGAGCATGCCTCTTCATACATGACGATAGCGGAGTTCGGTTTTTCGACTCCGGTCATCACTTCCCTTACCGGAATAAGTCATGGGATACTGCAGGTGGCCGCATATATAGCGGCAGTGCTTTCTTTATGCACCGCATGGTCTTTGCCGGGGTGGAAAAGGATAATGCTCCTTATGCTTACACTGGTCCTGACCTCAGGGCAGCAGGGATACTACTGTCTCATGTTTTTGTTCCTGCCGATGGTGATGTTTTTCAATGAAGAGCACAGCCGGGCTGATGTAATATATGTATTATTGTTTGCATTGATACTGTCGCCGCTGCAGAGGACGGCGCATATCGGAGCGGTTGATGTGCCTGCAAGGGCAGTGATCAACATGGTGATGCTCCTGCTTTATGTATGCCTTATAGCAGAAGCAGTGGGAGAGACCGTGTCTGGAGTGAGGAGTAAACATGAACTGTGAGACAGCGATACTTATGGCAGCGGGACTCGGCACAAGGATGAGGCCTTTGACCGAGAAGACCCCCAAACCCCTTATAAAGGTTAACGGAACGCCTATGATAGAAACCGTGATAAACGGTCTGCGATCCAGAGGCGTTGAGGATATATATATTGTAACAGGATATCTTAAGGAGTGTTTTTCTGATCTTGCTTCAGCTGATACCGGACTGCATATCATAGAAAATAAGGAATATGCGACAAAGAACAATATCTCATCCATAAGGGCCGCCTGCGATATACTGGGAAAGGCTGATACATTTATATGCGAGGCGGATCTCTATGTATCCGATCCTGCGATATTTAAGACAGAGCTTAGGGAATCCTGTTATTACGGCAGGATGGTCCGCGGATACTCGGATGACTGGGTTTTTGAAACCGGGAACGACGGTTATATCACCAGAGTCGGAAAAGGCGGAGAAGACTGCTATAATATGGTCGGCATTTCGTTTTTTAAGCGCGGGGATGCAAAGCTCCTCAGGGATGCCGTGATCGCAGCATATGAAAAGCCGGGACATGAGGAGCTTTTCTGGGATGATGTGGTGGACAGAAATCTGGAAAAGCTTAAACTCAGGATACATCCGGTCGAAGATGGGCAGATAACAGAGATAGATACCTGCGAGGAGTTGAGAGATGTAGAGGAGAGGATGCGGAGGAACGTTTTATGAGAATGGGGATATTAAGTGCGTCGGACATAGCGAAGCGGAGATTTATCCCTGCGCTTCAAAAATCCGGGGCTTTTGAACTGGGCGGCATAGGGCTAGCCGACAATGAGGAGAGACGTGCCGTGACGGGGACGGGAAGTGAGTTGACCCCTGAAAAGAGAGCGAAGGCTATGGAGCTGTCCGGACAGTACGGAGTCAGGCTCTATGAGAGCTATCACGAGCTGCTGTCGGATGACGATATAGATTCGGTCTATATTTCCCTTCCGCCTGCGCTGCATCATTACTGGTGCATGGAGGCGCTGAAGGCCGGGAAGCATGTGCTTGTGGAAAAGCCTGTGGCTACGACAAGAAAGGACTGCTGGGAAATGACGGCACTTGCCGGAGAGAAGCATCTTGCGGTAGTCGAAAATTACGGATTCCTGTATCACAGGCAGATGGATATGATAAAGCGGCTGATACGTGATGGCGAGATAGGGAAGATCAGGCTTATCAGGGCGTCCTTCGGGTTCCCGAGAAGAAGAGAGGATGATTTCCGGTACAGCAGGATCATGGGCGGAGGCGCTCTGCTTGACTGCGGAGGATATACACTGAGGCTTGCCGGAGAGCTCATGGGGGCCGGAATGGAGGTAAGGGATGCCGTGCTGATGCCGCTTGAGGGACATGATGTGGACGGTCACGGATATATTACTGCCGTAAACAAGGCCGGCCGGGATACTGCAGGCGAAGATACCGCAGGGAACGCTGCTGACTGCGGTCATCCTGCCGGAGATATCTGTACTGCTGCGGCAGAGGATGTTATGGACGGTGCGGTGGCACAGCTTAGCTTCGGGATGGAGAATCAGTACAAGTGCGAGCTTGAGATATGGGGAAGTAACGGGACGCTTTATACCGACAGGATCTTTACGGCTCCGCCGGAATATGAGACAAAGCTTATCCTGACAAAGGGACTTGACAGGAAGGAGATCAAATCGGGGACAGACGATCAGTTTTTACGGATAATAGAAAAATTCAGGGAATGTACGGAGGATACTGAAGAGCGTACCGGAATGTACGGAAGTATGCTGAGACACAACGCAAATCTCATGCGTGCGCTCAATATTGGGAAAGATGCCTGAAAAGCATCGCTGAAAGGAGGAAAAAACTATGGCAGAAAGAAAAAGCTATATCACAGATATCAGATCAAATCAGGAAGACGACGGAAGGCTTCTTGTTGTCGAGAATAATACGTCCGGCATACCGTTTGAAATAAAAAGGATCTTCTGGGTAAGGGATGTAAAGCAAGGAGCAAAAAGAGGCAACCATGCCACAAAGCGCACAAAACTGGTGCTCATAGCCGTAGCCGGAAGCTGTGATGTCGAGGTAGATGACGGCAAAGAGAAGATAACGTACCGCCTTGATGATCCGACAAAGGGGCTTTACATCGATGAAATGCTCTGGAGAACCATGCTGAATTTTACTCCGGATTGTATAGTAGAGGCAGTATGCGATCATCCGTATGTCCCCGGTGATGAGACCTATGAGGATTATGATGAATACCTCGCGGCATTAGCTGAACAGTAAAGATTGATTTAGCATCCAAAAAATGGTATATTACACGGGTCATTAGCTCAGTTGGGATGAGCGCTGGGGTTTGCCCAGTAAGGGTCATTAGCTCAGTTGGGAGAGCGCCAGGTTCGCAATCTGGAAGTCAGGGGTTCAAGTCCCCTATGATCCATACAGAATACGGAACATAGCGGGCAAACCCTTGGTCGCAAATCTGGAAGTCAGGGGTTCAAGTCCCCTATGATCCATATAGCAAAGTTATCTTGCCGTACAGGGAGGTGCTGATATGGAGGTATATGAGATGACTAAAGAAGAGCAGGCAACAAATCTTATAGATAAATATTCGGATCTGCAGCGTATCCTAAAGGCACCGGATAGAGAAAATGAAATAAACTATCAGCTCCGGATAACAAAGGCCAAATTGGAAGAATTGGGAGTTGTCACGGAAAATCTCACAATCTGAAAAGCTGTATGAATAATGCCTATGCCGGTGGATATCGAAGAGCTCATAGAGGAAAAACGTTATAATGAGCTGCGGCGTATTCTTATCGATCTGAATGAGGCCGATATAGCTTCTATCATGGAGGATGCTCCCAAAGAGGAGCGTCTCCGTATTTTCAGGCTCTTAAAAAAGGATATGGCGGCAGATGTTTTTTCGTACCTTCCTACCGATATCGGACAGGAGCTTATTACGGCGCTTACCGATGTCGAGGCTGCCAATGTCATAAATAACCTTATGGCGGACGATGCTGCCGATCTGATGGAGGAGATGCCTGCCAATGTGGTAAAGCGCCTGCTCAGGAATACGACCGCGGAGACAAGGCGTGATATCAATCATCTGCTAAAATTTCCGGATGATTCCGCAGGCTCGATAATGACTGTCGAGTACGTGGACTTAAAGGCGAACTGGACCATTGCAAAGTGCATGGAGCGTATAAGGAGCATAGGCCTTGATTCGGAGACCATATACACCTGCTACATAATAGATGACAAGCGAAAGCTTATCGGTACTGCGGCCCTGAGATATCTGCTCATAGAGGACCCGGAGACAACGATAGGCTCCATAATGAATGAGAATGTGATCGCTGTACATACGCTGGACGACCAGGAGGAGGTAGCGAAGCAGTTTCAGAAATACGACTTTAACTCGATGCCGGTGGTCGATCAGGAGGACAGGCTGGTCGGGATAATAACCGTTGACGATATCGTGGATATCATCCAGGAGGAGGCGACGGAGGATATCGAGAAGATGGCCGCTATCATGCCGACGGATCAGAGCAAGCCGTATCTGAGGCAGACTGTATTTGAGCTTTGGAAGAAGCGTATAATATGGCTGCTCTTTCTGATGGTATCAGCTACTTTTACGGGGATCATCATTACACACTATGAGGATGCGCTGGGGGCTTATGTGGTGCTTACGGCCTTTATCCCGATGATAATGGATACATCGGGAAATGCGGGAAGCCAGACCTCGGTAACGATAATCCGTGCTTTATCGCTTGATGATATTGAGTTCAGGGATTTTTTCAGGGTAGTATGGAAGGAAATGCGGGTGGCATTGCTTGCGGGACTCACACTGGCAGCGGCCAATTTCGTGAAGCTTCAGATAGTTGACAGGGTGTCTATGCAGGTGGCGTTTGTGGTGTGCAGTACGCTTGTCACGACGGTGTTTGTGGCGAAGCTCATAGGAGCGATGCTCCCGATGATCTCAAAGAGGGTCGGACTGGATCCGGCGGTCATGGCGTCGCCTTTCATCACGACGATAGTGGATGCGGTGGCGCTGCTTGTATACTTTACTTTTGCGACACATGTACTGGGGATATAGGAGGCAATATGGCGGTACGTAAGAATTTTAGCAACAGGGCGGATATAATACAGGCGCTTGCAGCCACGGAGGGTGCCACCGAGGAGAATCTGAAGAAGTTCAGCGAGAGCAAGTGGGACGCGGGGACAGGTACATATTACAGTCACGGAAAGATGTTCTCGAAGATGTCCATTTTCCGTGCGAAGAACTATTTTGCGGATCAGGCCGCAAAGTATAATAAGATCGGGACGTCGGAGGCGATAGAGATGGCCCAGATGTTTGATCTTGCATATGAGGCGATAGACGCGATAGAGCATCCGTCTGTACAGGAGAATACGGGAAACAAAGATGGTAAGTAAAAGAGACGACATAAGAAATGTAGCGATAATAGCGCATGTAGACCACGGGAAGACCACACTGGTAGATGCACTGCTCAGGCAGAGCGGAGTGTTCCGGGAGAATCAGGAGGTCGTGGAGCGCGTGATGGAT
>CACZRA010000189.1 GCA_902783395.1 uncultured Lachnospiraceae bacterium | reverse complement strand
TCAAAATACCGTCTGAGCTTTCCCGTGGCGATCCCGTAATAACGGATGCCTTCTGCTTCCACGAGGCTTTTTTCTATCCCGGTATAGGAACCAATATAGGTAATGTCGTATCCTGTGCTTTCAAGTGTCGGAACGAGCGCCAGATTAGGGTAACAGTGACCGGCAGTGCCGCCTCCCGTCAGGACTATCTTTTTTGCCATTTATAACATGCCTCTCATTGAAAAGATTCATGAAATATTATACCATAATACAGATACAAATAAATCTCAAATGAAACTTAATACTATAAACGGAGGTATGTATACAATGGCAAAGATCACTTACGATTACTCTAAGGCACTCGGATTCATCAGCGAGGAGGAGATCGGGCTGATACGTCCGCAGACTGAAGCTGCAAAAGAGCTGCTGCTTTCAAAAAAGGGAGCAGGAAATGACTTCCTGGGCTGGCTGGATCTTCCGGTGGATTATGATAAGGACGAGTTTGCCAGGATCAAGAAAGCTGCCGGAAAGATAAGGGAAGATTCTGAGGTCCTTCTGGTCGTAGGCATAGGCGGTTCATACCTCGGAGCAAGAGCCGCTATAGAGTTTCTGAAGCATAATTTCTTTAATTCAGTGAGCAAAGACAAAAGAAATGCCCCGGAGATCTATTTCCTCGGCAACAACATAAGCTCCACTTATATACACGATCTTATCGAGGTGATAGGAGACAGGGATTTTTCCATAAATATGATATCCAAGTCCGGAACAACGACGGAGCCCGGGATATCCTTCCGCATCTTCAAGGAGCTCCTGGAGGATAAATACGGAAAGGCTGAAGCCGCAAAGAGGATCTATGCCACGACCGATGCGAAAAAGGGTGCATTAAAGAGCCTTGCCGATGCCGAGGGTTATGAGGAATTTGTCGTTCCGGATAATGTCGGAGGAAGGTTCTCGGTTCTTACGGCGGTAGGACTTCTGCCGATAGCGGTTGCGGGTGCCGATATCGACGCTCTTATGAAGGGGGCGGCCGAAGGACGCGAAATGGCATTGAACAGTGATTTTGCCGAAAATGATGCCCTGAAATATGCTGCCGTAAGGAATATCCTGTACAGAAAAGGGAAGTCCGTGGAGATAGTGGCAAATTATGAGCCTTCCCTGCATTACATTTCGGAGTGGTGGAAGCAGCTTTACGGTGAATCTGAGGGCAAGGATCAGAAGGGTATCTTCCCCGCATCGGTAGACCTTACGACTGATCTTCATTCCATGGGACAGTTTATACAGGACGGAGCCCGCATCATGTTTGAGACTGTCATAAACATTGAGAAGGTAAGACATGAGATCACCATGAAAAAGGCCGATAACAATCTTGACGGACTGGATTATCTGGCAGGCAAAACCGTAGACTTTGCAAATAAATGTGCCATGAACGGCACAATGCTTGCCCATACCGACGGAAACGTGCCGAATGCGCTCATAAATATCCCGGAGCAGACGGAACAGTATCTGGGCCAGCTGTTTTATTTCTTCGAATTCGCATGCGGCGTATCGGGATACATGCTGGGAGTCAATCCCTTCAACCAGCCCGGTGTGGAAAGCTATAAGAAAAACATGTTCGCTCTCTTAGGCAAGCCCGGATTTGAGGATAAGACGGAGGAGCTCAGGGCCAGGATTTAACATGGATCGGGAGAAAACATGAACATAGAGATAAAAAATGCCTATGCTTTGACAGACGGCGTGATCGAAAGGCACAGTATATACATAGAAAAGGATGAAATAGCCGGGATAGATAAAAAACCGGCCGGCTTCAAGGCTGAAAAGACCATCGACGGAACGGACAGGCTTGTAATCCCCGGGCTGATAAATGCGCATACGCATTCGTATATGGCGCCGATGCGCAACATAGCTGACGATATGCCGTTTTTCGACTGGCTGAAAAAAGGAGTGGAGCCTGTTGAGAACAGTATGTCAGGAGAGGATCCTTACTGGGGCGCCATGCTCGCGATAGCGGAAATGATACGCTGCGGTACGACTGCCTTCAATGATATGCATATGCATATCCACAAAACCTCAAAAGCCGTAAAGGAAACAGGGATCAGGGCCGTTCTGTGCAGAGGACTGGTCGGGGACAGGTACGACCGGGAAGATGTGCGTATAAAGCAGGCTCTTGAAGAGATGCCTGACGGGGAGGGAACAAACGGAAGGCTTACCTTTATGCTGGGACCCCATGCGCCGTATTCTGCGGGATTTGATTACCTCAGGGGAGTGACGGATATAGCAAAGGAAAAGGGACTCGGGATACATATTCATCTTGCCGAGTCCCAGTTTGAGATAGACAGCCTGAAGCAGGACCAGGGACTTTCGCCCATAGAATATGCCGATAAAGCAGGCTGCTTTGATGTACCCTGCATCGCGGCGCACTGTGTGAAGATAACGGATTCCGATATGGCTCTTCTTGCAAAGAAAAACGTATCGGTAGTGACGAACCCCGCATCGAATATGAAGCTCGGCAACGGCTTTGCTCCTGTACCCGAGATGATGGCAGCGGGTATAAATGTATGTATAGGAACAGACGGGGCCGCATCAAATAACAGCCTGAACATCTTCCATGAGATGAGTCTCATAACACTGATACATAAAGGTACTCATGCCACGCCTGTATGTATAGGAGCAAAGGAAGCTCTTGATATGGCTACGGTTAACGGAGCAAAGGCGCTGGGACTTAAAAAGGTGGGAATGATAAAGGAAGGATATAAGGCAGACCTTGCGATCCTTGATATCAATACGCCGAGCATGATCCCGAGGAACAATATGCTTTCGAGTCTTACTTATTCAGCAAACGGATCCGAAGTGGATACCACGATAGTTGACGGAGAAATACTCATGGAGGGCAGGGAGTTAAAGACCCTGGATCTTGAAAGAGTATTGTATGAAGTAAACAGGATGATGGACAGACTCAATCCTTAAGTGGATATCATCGTGGAAAATACGGAACATGGAGAGTCAAAACGGGTAAAGGGGCTTAAGCCGTATCTGTCACCGCTTTCAGTCTGGGCACTTTCTTTCGGATGTGCGGTAGGCTGGGGTTCCTTTGTGATGCCCGGAACGACGTTCCTGCCGAAGGCGGGGGCCGTGGGTACTCTCATCGGCATAGTGGTCGGTGCCTTTATCATGCTAATCATAGGCATGAATTACCATTACCTTCTAAATAAATACCCTGATGCGGGGGGGACGCTTACCTATACCGTAAAGACGGCGGGATATGACCATGGTTTTTTAAGCTCATGGTTTCTGATGCTCGTATACCTTGCGATCATATGGGCCAATGCATCGGCACTTGGGCTCATAAGCAAGAATCTTCTGGGTGATATCTTCCAGTTCGGTTTTCACTATCAGCTGTTGGGATACGATGTATACTGCGGAGAGATCCTTCTGTCGATAGCGGCGATCCTCATATGCGGAGGCGTATGTATAAAAGGAAAAAAACTGGCAGCGGGATTTCAGGTTCTTTTTGCTCTTCTGTTATTGGGCGGGGTCCTGATATGCGCGTCGGTGCTTCTGGCAAAAAACTCTTTTGATCCGTCGATCTCCATACCTGCTTTTTCGCAGAACGGCAAATCTCCACTGAATCAGATCTTTACCATAACCGCACTATCTCCGTGGGCATTTGTGGGATTTGAATCAGTTTCAAATTCGGCTCAGGGATTTGATTTTTCACCCAAAAAGACCATATGGATATTTGCAGTTTCCTTATTTACCGGAGCCCTTGCATATATACTGCTTACGCAGATGGCTGCAATGGTCCAGCCGGAGGGCTATACCGACTGGATCGGATATATCGGAAATCTCGGTGAACAGGAGGGGCTGGCAGGCCTGCCAACGTTCTTTGCGGCTCATTCGGCTCTCGGCAACGCGGGAGTGCTGATACTCGGTATAGCGGCGCTGTCGGGAATAGTCACGGGACTCATAGGTAATTTCATTGCAGGCAGCCGCCTTATGTACTCGATGGCTGAGAACTGGATACTGCCTGAGTGGTTCGGAGAGCTTAACGAGGATGCGACGCCGAAGAATTCACTTCTCTTCCTTATGGCGATATCGCTCTTTATCCCCTTTCTCGGGCGTACGGCGATAGGCTGGATAGTGGATGTAAATACTGTCGGCGCCACGATCGCTTATGCGTATACCTCAGTTGCGGCGTTTACGGAGGCCAGGCGCGAAAATAATAAAGGAATGCAGATAACGGGGATCGCGGGCACGCTGCTTTCGCTCATATTCTTCTTTTACTTCATGTCATGGTCGGTCGGGGCGATGTCTACCGAATCCTATCTCATCCTTGCCAGCTGGAGCATCCTGGGCTTCGTTTATTTCAGATATGTTTTTTCCAGAGATGATAAAAAGCGGTTCGGAAAATCCACTATAGTCTGGTTGGGACTATTGTTTCTTATTTTCTTTACCTCGCTGATGTGGGTCAGACAGGCTACCGATGATATGACCCGGGAAGTCGTAAACAGCGTGAGTGAATACTATGAAGAAAAGAATACCGGACAGGATACAGAGGATATAAAAGAAGCAGAGGCTTTCTTATCAAAACAGATGGCGCATGCGGAATTTATCCTTACTCGTAACAGCATGATACAGATGATTCTGATAGTCGCGTCTCTTGCCATCATGTTCAGTATTTATTCCACTATATCAAAGCGGGAGAAGCAGATGGAGACCGAAAAGATAAAGGCTGAGGAGAGCAGCCGGGCCAAAAGCGTCTTTCTGTCAAATATGTCACATGATATAAGAACGCCGATGAATGCAATAATCGGATATGTTAATCTGGCTGAAAAAGACGGGGTTACCTTCGATGAGATGAAGGAATACCTGCAGAAGATAAAAGGATCAAGCAATCATCTGCTGGTTCTCATAAATAACATACTGGAGATGAGCCGGATAGAGAGCGGAAAGATGCAGATAGACCTTATGGCGGTCGATCTGAAAGAGACCATACGGGAAACCGAGGATCTTTTTGCGACTCAGATGTCGGAAAAGAGTATAGATTTCACGGTAAATGTGAACAATATAAAGCATTCTGCGGTCTACTGCGACAAGATACTTCTGAACCGTGTGCTCCTGAATCTTGTGAGTAATGCCTATA
>CACZRA010000188.1 GCA_902783395.1 uncultured Lachnospiraceae bacterium | reverse complement strand
TCATACACGCAAATGTCTGCGGACCGTCAGGGCACTTCCGACGAAACCTATTCCTACTCCGAGTATCAGGGCGATCGGAACCAGTGTATAGAAGATCTGCTCTACCGGAAGGAAGGCGAGTATTGAATTCAACACTGCAAATTCCTGGATCACATACTTTATAGCTTCGTTGTATATATAATATATGATCACCAGCGGGATCGCCGCACCTATGAGACCCAGGATTATTCCCTCAAACAGGAACGGTGCGCGCACAACGAAATCCGATGCACCGATGAGCTTCATTATTGCTATCTCTTCACGCCTTACGGATATACCTATTGCCACGGTATTGCTTATAAGGAAGATGGATACGGCAAACAGTATGAAGATGATGGCAAGAGATACATAGCTGACCAGGCTGTTGGCTACGCTTAAGGTGTTTGCCACATTGGCGGATTTATGTATCTCCTTTACGCCTGAAAGACCCGCAATATACTGAACGAGCTGCTCCTGCATGGAAACGTCGCTTAAGTATACCTCATAGTTTGCGTCATCCTCCAGGGGGTTATCGTCTCCGAAGGTATCGGCATATTCACCCAGATATTCATCCTTGAAATCCGACCATGCCTGCTCCGCCGATACAAAGACCACCTTTGAGACCTCAGCTCTCATGCTGATATCCTGCCCTATCTGCTGGATCTGTGCATCCGTGATATCGGGCTCAAAGAATACCGTGATGGCCACTCCGGACTCTGCCTGATGTATTATGTTCTGAAAATTCACCATAACAGAATAGAATATACCGAACAGGAATATACATGCCGATATGGTGGCGACTGTCGCAAGTGAAAAGATCTTGTTTCTGAATATCGATTTGATACCCTGCTGAAGGGTGTATATCAATGTACTAATCCTCATCTATATACTCTCCCTTCTCCTGATCCGCAAGGATCACGCCTTTTTTCATAGTAACAACCCTCTTATGCATGGCATTGACTATCTCCCGGTTATGGGTAACCACCAGGACCGTGGTCCCGTTACGGTTTATCTTTTCAAGAAGCTTCATGATATCCCATGAATTCTTGGGGTCTAGGTTTCCGGTAGGCTCGTCTGCCAGAAGGATCGGGGGCTTGTTTATTATGGCCCTTGCCACTGCCACCCTCTGCTGCTCGCCTCCGGACAGCTCACTGGGTCTGGAGCTGTATTTTTCCGCAAGTCCGACGGTCGACAAAACCTGCGGCACATTCCTTTTTATCTCCCTTCCCGGTACCGATACGACCCTTTGTGCAAAGGCTACGTTTTCATAGACATTTCTGTCCTTCAAGAGCCGGAAATCCTGAAATACACAGCCTATATTTCTGCGGTATTTGGATATGCGCCCGTGTCTCAGTCTCGTTACATCGGTGTTATTCACTATGATATGTCCCGATGTAGGCTTAAGCTCCCTTAACAGAAGCTTGATCAGAGTACTTTTTCCGCTTCCAGAGTCTCCTACTATAAATACAAATTCTCCGGCGTCAATATTAAGACTTATCCCGTTCAGGGCAGGAGATCCGGAGCTGTATGTCTTAACAACATCCTCTAATAGTATCATCTTAACAACTCCTCATACTATAAAACCGCTTTCGCTCATTGTTTATATTTTCCGGCTATCCGTGTAAACAGTCTTCCTGACAGCTTTGTCATTAATCCGTTCTTTACCGATCCGTCCTCTTTTACATTCAGCATTTCCGGCTGCATCACGACTATGAGACGGGTATTCATATATTTTTTTCCCGATGTTATGAAGTCTATACCGTCATTTGCGGGATACACCGCAAAGACCACATATGGCGTCACTGTGTTTATATCATTTGTAATATCCTCGACCGTTACCTTCTCCGCCTCCTCAAAAACTCCCGCTACCTGCAGGCTGTTTTCAAAGGTTCCGAGAACGGTCTTCAGGCTCTCCATCTGTCCGGGATTCTGTGCCACGAGATATATCCTTCTGTGCTCCTTTGACAGCATGCGAAGAAGTCCTTTTAAATACAGATTCCGGTCTATCTCCCTTTCACGTCCTTTGTCAGTTACATTAGCGGCTCTGAAAATGTCTGAAGATGCGAGCATTGTGATCTCCGCATCTTCTTCGATGAATTTCTTATGCTCCTCGGAATCCGATGCCGCAAGGAGTACTTCCCTTGTCAGGAAAAAAACTACAGAAGGGACATTATATGAGAGGTACTCTCTGGTCTTATGGAGTGCCTCCCGGACGGAATGGTCTTTTATGTTTATTCCTAAAATCTCATAAGTTTTCATAATAACAGTCAGGACTAAATATAGATGCCCTTTTCATCAAGTACGTTCGTTCCCGCACAAGATATAGTATTTTAGCACATAAATATTTTTTATGTCAACTCCGAGAAAAAAGAAAACAGCTTCTTTTACAGATTGAGTCCATGACGAAAACCGGGATGCATAAGCCAACGCTTATGCATCCCGGTCTTTTCAGCAACATCCTACCTCAGGAATTACACCGACATGTCAAAATTCCCGCCCACTGCAGGGTTTACGGAATTTTCCATCATACGGATCATCGATGCGCCCATAACATCCTGGGTCTCCAGGGCATTTGACAGCACCTTCATGCCGACTTCGCTGCCGGTCTTTGCGGCTTTTAACGAAACGGACATATCCTGTATAAGACCTGTCGGAGCAGCCATTCCAATAGCATCAACCATCGAGATCACTCCCTTTCTGAATTATAGTAAGATGTACCTGACCGGCATCGCGTTCATCGATCCTTCCCGGTCAATTCGTATGCTCTAAATGTATATCGGTCAAAACTTAAGTTTTCAACATACTTCAGATCAAAATTTCTGCTTTTTATTTTTTCTATATCGTCCGTATGCATGTCTTTGTTCACAAAAAGGTATTTCTTTCCTTTGACGCTGCCTATATCATCAACACTGCAGACCTTAAGCCAGGGTGCGTAATATCCGAGACAGATCTCTATCTCCGGAATATCCTCAAAGATCACATACCCGTCCCCCTCGCCGGTAGATGTGATAAACTCTTCAAATTTAGACATATCCGTGTATTCCGCCCGATACTGCTGTGTATATATTACGATAAATACAGCCGTAAGCAGCGGGACGGTCACAAAACAGACGTATCTGTTTTCGGAAAGCAGTCTGTCAAGGGATATCGCTGCCCCAAGCCACATTATCCCCAGTGCAGGCAGCAGGTATCTTGATGAAAAGAAGGTTGAATCCGTTACTTTCATTATCCAGAAGGACAGAAGAGTGACTAAAATATAGACTGATATGAAATAGACGCTTAAATATTCTTTTTTTGTAAAAGCATACACAAAGATCAGGATCATAAATGTCATGAGCAAGGCTGAAAGGGCTGTGACATTTGTAACAAAAGGATACCTTGCGGAAGACATCATGCTCTCAAGGGTCGCGGGAGAAGCTGAAAAATAGGCAGTTGCCGCCCTCATCTGAAAAACGGTGAGCACCGCGCAGGGTATGTAGCATATGACACATACAGCAGCACAGATGCTCCATCGCTTAAGCTCCCTATGCTGTATCGAATATACAAGAAGCATAAGCCAGATAAAAGCCTCTGCTATCAGGGCATACTGGTGGGTATAAGCTCCCAGGACAGTACTTACCACAAGCCATATTTCAGAATGTGGAAGATTTTTTATCCGGCAGAGGGCAAAAACAGCCGTCGCTGCTGAAAACAGGACTGCCCAGCTGTACATCCTTATCTCGACACCGTGCTCAAGAAAATGGGGCATGGCCGTCATAAAGATCATATAAAGGCAGGAAGTCCTAAGCGTTGCCGCTTTTGGGATGAAATACGCCGAGATCAGCATCAGAAGAGCCATGGGTATGACCGAAAACAGCTTGAGCTTTACCGTAGAAAACCCTGCTGTATGTGTAAAGATCCAGGCGCTGATATTATAAAAAGGCGGCAGGGTATCGGCAAATGTTCTTGAGATCATTTCCCTGAAGCCGCATCTTATGATGGAAGCCGAAAAGGCTTCATCAAGCCAGACATTGTTATTAAATATGAGACTTATATAGACCGCCGTACATAATACTCCGACGAGATAAGGAATGATACCCTTATGCTTCATTTTTTATACTGCTTATCCTGGAGCCGTTCTTCAAACTCTTCTTTTGGTAGAGGTCTGTCATAATAGAATCCCTGTATTACGGAGCAGCCCGCATTTTTGACGAACATGAGCTGATCCTCTCTCTCGACTCCCTCAGTAAGGACCTCCATGCCAAGCTCACGTGCCATATGAATGACATCCTTCAGTATGATCTCGTCCTTCCATGAAAAGTCATCTCCGTTTACAAAGGATCTGTCTATCTTAAGGGTATGCACCTTAAACTCCCTTAAGGTAGCTAAAGACGAATAACCCGAACCGAAATCGTCTATTGCGGTCATGATATCCATATCCTCAAGATCGCTGATAAATCCCGACAGTACATCATGCTCCTCCTCGTCTACGGTCTCGGTCAGCTCTATTTCTATGAACTTCCGGTCAAGTCCCGCTTTTTCGAGGGTTTCATTGATCTTTTCAGCAAGCTTCCTGTCTTTGAGATCCTTTCTTGAGAAATTCACCGAAACCGGAACAGGATCATAGCCTAAAAGGACCCATCTCATTATATCCCTGCATACATGACGCAATACATAAAAATCAAGCGGCAGGGTCTGGTTGTTTTCCTCAAGAGCCGGGATGAATATCCCCGGAGATATCATCCTGCCGTCATGAACCCATCTCACCAGAGCCTCAGCACCTACAAGTCTTTTTGTATCCGAATCGACCTTAGGCTGGTAATATATGACAAATTCTTCATTCGCAAGTGCTTCGTCATAGTCCTTTAATACGTTTTTTTTCTTTTTTATGCGGGTTATCATATTGTCAGAGGCATAAGCCACATTCTGATGGAGTATGTTCTTCGCCTGATTGAGAGCTATCGACGGCCTGCTTATGACCTCCCCCGGATCCCTCACCTCTGATTCTATATCCCATACTCCGATCGCACACCTGAGCGCGATATCCTCGCTTCTGTCCGCCAGATCGAT
>CACZRA010000187.1 GCA_902783395.1 uncultured Lachnospiraceae bacterium | reverse complement strand
TCTGTTCTACTCTTCCGGGATACTTCCGTAAGCAGCAACTGCCTCATCCACTGTCATTTCCCCGTTGCCAACAGCATAGACAGCGGCCCTGAACTGTCTGACCGCCGGATCCATAAGACCGGTTTCTTTGTCACTGAAGCTCCTGTCATCCGGTATCTCAGCGAGTGCCGAATATATTTCATCATCCGAAAAATCATCGACAGGCGCGATCAGACGCTTTAATGCGGCCATATTTCCAAGCTCTTTTTCGCTTATCAGGAACCGCATGAACTCATTAGCCATGTCGATGTTTCTGCTGTTTTTGTTAACGGAAAAGCAGATACTTATGGAATTGATGAAATATCCGCCATCATCTCCTGCAGGCGCGACAAAGAATCTGTATTTAAACGGATGCGCTGAAAAGGCATCAGACTTGCTCTCTCTCTTGGCCGTTCCCGAAACAACATCTCCCGTAGCAAACATCATCGGTACATTTCCTTCAAAAAACCTCATAATCACCGAATCATATTCGTCTGTTATCTCCTCCTGGCATTTTGCCAAATCTATACAGTCAGAGTTAACAAATTCATTAAGTCTCTCAAGTGAAGGACGCATCAGTTCTCCCGATGACGGCTCAAGATCATTCAGGGCATCGACTTTATCGCTGTTATTTACGACATTATACGCAAACATCGGATACGCAAAGCAATTAAATAGTCCCGATCCGCTGAACTTGTCTGTTCCCATCATGGGAGACTCATATCCCGCGCTTTTAAGCTTAGCGCATACATCCATAAGCTCATTATAGTTATTCGGAACCTTCAACCCTTCTTTTTCAAAGATATCCATGTTGACAAGCATTCCGTAGGAAGTGGTAAAGATCGGAAGCATTACAACATTATCCGAATCCGTAGTTCTTATCAGTGAATCTCTGATGCAGGAATAATCTATGCCGACAGAGGGATCAGACAAAACCTCGCAGGCTTTAAACATATCGTCATACATTTCATTTCCTATCATCGAACTGTTAGTCGTAAAGATATCCGGCGGCTCACTGTTCAAAAGAGCGCTTGATATAACGTTATTGTAATCATCCATTGTTACATACTGCAGATTTGCATTTGGATAGTATTCGTAAAAACGCTCAAACTCTGCTTCAAGCGATTCAAAGTTACCGTAACTGCCTGCTACAGTTAAAGAAAATTCAGTGTCTTTGTCATACTTCGGAGCAAAAGGAGTGTCCGCTTTCTTTTGGCTGCCGCAGCCCTGCAAAAGAAGCATGAATACCATGCATAAAACAAATAACACCCGCAATAACTTTTTCATAAACATTCCCTCCGCTTAATTTTGATCATCTTTTTCCTCCGGGTAATTTAAGGGCTCAAGCTCTCCCGCAAGCTGCCTGTACCCGGAAAGCAGTTTGCCGAGTTCCTCACCTAATGTTTCCGTATCACCGCTGTCTCCGGCCTTTTCGAGCCTTGCGGCGAATTCTCCCAGTTCCAGTGCCCCTATCGAGCGTGACGCGCTCTTAAGTGCATGAACCTTTACGGTTGTGTTCTTTATATCTCCTGCTGCCCAGTAATTCTCGATTTCGTCCGCTTTCTTTTCTGCACTGTTCAGATACATCTTCAGGGCCAGCAGATAAGACTCGTTATCGCCGCAATAGTCCAGGCCGGAGTCTATATCGATCTCTTTGATCTCATACAGAAAATCCGGAAGATCAATATCATCAATATCTTCGTTATCATCATTATCGGTTGCAGGAACCACCTTATCCTCGGGTAGATACTGTAAAAGCATCGTCTCCAGCCGTTCTGCGTCAATGGGTTTGGTGAGATAGTCATCAAATCCTGCATTTGTGTACATCTCACGCATGCCCGATATAGCATTGGCTGTAAGGCAGATCACCGGAGTTCCTGTATTCGGAGTATCCGTTAAAGCCTTCATCTGCTTTAAGGTCTCTATACCGTCTTTATCCGGCATCATATGATCCAGAAAGATAACATCATACTGCCTGCTCATAAAAAGCGATATGCCTTCATCTCCGCTTTCCGCCGTATCGATCTGAAGTCCGGTCCGCTTGAGCAGGTTTTCAAACACGGTAAGATTAACCGGCATATCATCCACCACAAGTATTCTTGCCTGCGGAGCCGTGAACTTCTCATGGTAGTTTGTCTGCTCACTTAACGAACGTCTGAAGGCTTCCTCGAGATCTCCGATAGGATCCCATTTTACGACCTTCTGCTCAAGTTCAAAGGAAAAGACCGAGCCCTTGCCGTATTCACTCTCAACCTCAAGATGACTGCCCATCATCTCAAGGAACCTCTGGACAATAGTCATGCCCAGTCCCGTGCCCTCGATGCTCCTGTTCTTTTTTTCATCGATCCGTTCAAAAGCAACGAACAGCCGGTCAAGATCTTCGGGTTTTATTCCTATGCCCGTGTCCGCAACACTGATCTTCAGCATGACAGAATCCGGCTTATCCTGGACCTTACGAGCATGTACAGAGAAGGTTACGGATCCCTGCTTTGTATATTTTACCGCATTCGAAAGAATATTGATCATGATCTGTTTGATCCTGAGCTCATCTCCGTTAAGTACCATGGGAATATTCCTGTCTATATTCAGGTCAAGGACAAGACCTGTATCTTCCGCCTTCTTCCGCACCATATTTACAAGATCATTAAGAAGTGAAGCAACACTGTAATCCACGTTTATTATTTCCATTTTGCCCGCTTCTATCTTGGAGAAATCCAGGATATCGTTGATGATCCCAAGGAGTGTATTCCCCGCGGTTTTTATGCTCTCCGAATACATCCTTATATTATCATCCCCGGAATCCCTCAGTACCATCTCGTTTAAGCCCAGTATCGCATTCATAGGTGTACGGATATCATGGGACATGGTGGACAGGAAGTAGGATTTGGCCTCATTAGCCATATTGGCCTGTTGCGCGGCTTCTGACAGCTTGCGGTTGTATGTCATCAGGACGATCGAATTGAGTATCAAAAGAAATAAAAAACCAAACGACACTATGCCAAGGAGCAGCCAGTCTA
This sequence comes from uncultured Lachnospiraceae bacterium, assembly GCA_902783395.1. Lineage (GTDB taxonomy): Bacteria > Bacillota > Clostridia > Lachnospirales > Lachnospiraceae > NK4A144. Next base: position 970 of record CACZRA010000187.1, on the reverse strand, counting down.
CCGATCGGTTTGCCGCAAAGTCTCCGGCAGGTATATATGCCAGCAGAACCCATGACGTCATATTCTCAAGAGGAGCGTAAGATAAAATACAATCCTCTCCTTTAGCGTTCTTTATCATCATGGTACCTGTCCCGCCGGCTATCTCCAGTATCACATCCTCATATTCCCCTGCCGAAGCTTCATTATATGATTTGTAATATTCAAAGAAATTGCTGTTCTTAAAGGACTTTCCATGGATAACGTAATTACCTTCCCTGTCCACGATGCTTATCTCAACATTCTCGTACTCACCTTTTAAGAAAACAAGTTTATTCTCAAGACTGCTCAAGGGCACGACCCGCATCAGAAGCCCCTCTTTAAGCTCACCGCTTTCTTCATCAAGGACTGTCACAAAATTATAAAACGCAATGGATTGTACACCGTTCATCGGGTTTGTATAGGCTCTTGTAAGATTGACTATTCCATTGGTATTGTCCGCATTTTCGATGTTTCCAAAGATATCTATATTCTTGTATGAAACAGTATAGTCATCGGGATCAGATACCTTGGCCGTAGTAGAAATGCCTGCCCGTTCCGGACTGTCAGGAAAGATCAGGTGCCCCTCGATCTCCGACGATATCTTTGCCTTCCTGATAAAGTCGATAACCTCCGTGGCACTCATCGGGGCGCCTTCTTCCGCAGAACAGTTGATATAGTCAGTCCATATATCACAAAGACGCTGCTCATCATCAAGGTAGTTAGCGATGATCCGATCTGTTGTCATGGTCATCTTTTCAAAGGCGATGATCTCATTTTTGTTGCTCTCTTCCGCCTTAGTATTCGCATACCTGATGATAAATAACAAAATAAAACCCATTATCAAAAGATTTATTGTTATTATCAGCCCTCTTTTCACCCTCTGCCCTCCGGTTCCCAGAATATGGCTCCATCTCCCAGTCCTCAATAATTCTCAAGCACAGCACCAGCGCTT
>CACZRA010000186.1 GCA_902783395.1 uncultured Lachnospiraceae bacterium | reverse complement strand
GTTTATGATGTGTGCCCCCTTTACATTATCGAGACCGAATTCCCTCAGTATCGAGTCTACGGTCTTTTCATCGTCGCGCAGATCGTAATACGGGTTTTTATTCTCCCGCCTCGCCTCCCCGTCTTCTACGAGATAGCTTTCAAAGGTTGCCATGCGGTCCTTCCCGAAGACGGGCGATTTTGCTCCGGTCCAGATATAGTACATATAATCCTGGCCCTTTTTCTTCCCGAGGGGATCCTTCGCCGCGTAGTATGCCTTCCTCGCGTATGCTTCAAGCTTATCATACAGGCTTCTTCCGGAATAGCTCCTCCCGTCTATTTCCATGCTCACGAAATTGCCGTTCTCATCCATCGGCACACAGCCGTGATACAGGAGATTCCCGTTATACACCTTATACATACTGCCCTTTGAATAAAGGAAGCGTATATGCTTCTGAAGCTTTTCGCTGTGCATGAAGGCGGCTGTCAGTCTTTCCATGACCTCCTCTTCCTCGGGAGTCAGCGCATAGGGATCCGCCGGATCCACGGTAGGAAAATCAGAGCAGATGAGCGGATAGGTCTTTCCGTACAGCTCTACAGTCCCCTTTTCATAATCTATTTTTTCCAGCACGAGCCTGTCATCCATTTCAAATTCCGGATGCCTTTTTATAAGCCGGCCCTCAAGCTTCATCTGTATGACAAATATCGCCTTGTGTACCATCACATCCATGCTCATGTCATGACGGTTGTATTCCTCACCGGGTCTTATGACAAAGGGTGTACAGTCCGAATCTTTATAGGTTTCCATCGCGAAGGTCACAAGGGGAACAAGGTTTATGCCGTACCCCTCCTCTATCGTGCCCAGATTCGCGTATCTTACCGAAAGCCTTATGACTGTCGCGACAGAGACCGGATGTCCCGATGCCGCCGCCATCCAGATGATGTCATGATTGCCCCACTCGATGTCCACGGAGTGGTACTGCATAAGGGTATCCATTATTATATGCGCTCCGGGGCCCCTGTCGTAGATATCGCCTACGATATGCAGATGATCTATCACGAGTCTCTGGATCAGATTCGAGAGAGCCGTGATAAACTCCGGCGCTTTCTTGAGCCATATGATGGTCGAGATAATGGAATTGTAATACCCCTCCTTATCCTGTACCTCGGCCTTCTCCGTGATAAGCTCCTCTATCACATAAGCAAAGTCCTTCGGGAGGGCTTTTCTGACCTTGGACCGGGTGTATTTTGACGCGACACGTCTTGTGAGCGCCACGAGCCGGTGCAACGTTATGCGGTACCAGTCGTCTATGTTCTCTTCTTCTTTTTCGATAAGTGAGAGCTTTTCCTCCGGATAATAGATGAGCGTCGCAAGGCTTTTCTTATCCTTCAGTGTCAGAGTATTGCCGAACTCCTCGTCTATCTTCCGTCTTACGGATCCCGAACCGTTTTTCAGGACATGATTGAACTGCTCGTACTCCCCGTGGATATCGGTAAGAAAATGCTCTGTCCCCTTGGGCAGGTTAAGGATGGACTGCAGGTTTATTATCTCCGTTGAGGCTGAAGCCTTGGTGGGAAACTGCTTTGAAAGGCTTTCTATAAGCTTCTTTTCAAGATCTTCCGTTCTTCTCGCCATACTGCCTGTCATGTCTCCCCGCGTTTATATTCCCTTATTCCGCCCTTCCTGATGCTTTTGATCTTATACAGAGCCTTATCGGCAAGAGCTACGATGGCGGAAATATCAAGGATATCATCGGCGATCCGCATATCCGTATAGCCTATGCTCACAGTGACAGGGATCCCGGCCTCAGAAGTTCCGTTTTTAATATTCGAGGACAGCTCCTTAAGTCTTTCTCCGGCATTTTCCGCCTTCACCGGAATGATACCGACGAATTCGTCTCCTCCCCACCTGCAGACCTGATTCTCATAACGAACGGATCGCCTCAGCTTATCCGCTATTATCTTAAGGACCTCATCTCCGGAATTATGTCCCTCGTTGTCATTTATATTCTTGAAATCATCCACATCCAGGATAAAGAGGATGACCTCCTCATAGTCTTTCTTCTCATTATTCTGCTTCCACCAGGTGGTAAAGCTGTCCCTGTCGCAAAGCCCCGTCAGCTTGTCCCACGAGGCTTCCTGAAGTCTCCTCCAGAACTGTATCCTCTCCGGTGAGCAGGCATAGATCAGAAGGACAGAACTCGTGTCCTCGTCTCCCGAAGGAACGGTAAGCTCATATCCGTCCCGCAGCACTACCTTCTCCCAAGGCTGCAGGAATTCGCCCTTATGTACTATGCCGTTTGTCGTATTTATCGCTGTGAACGTAGTTTCATTGCCGTCTGTTTCAAATATCCCGTGGTTTCTCGAAACGAACCTGCTGTACACAGGTATCTCCGGTATGGTCTCATCGGAGGGCCGGCCAAGATTCTGCAGACCCTGGAGACGGTATTCCGCTATGTGATGTCCCTCGCAGACAAATATAGTCGGACGTACTGTTTCCGCCTCTTTCTTTTCCTCTTTCCGCTGTATTATGATCTGTGTATCGTTATCGCCCATATTTTCGTGTTAAAAAAATCATCCTTCTGTCAGGATTTTATTTTAACAATTATCATCCTGTGTTTTCAACCCGTATGTAAAGCGCATCATATCAGGGGTCTTTTCTGTGTTTTTCCGCCGACTTCAATATTTCATCCCTGTCTTTTCCGGTAGCCGAAGGACGTCCGAGCTTTTCCCTCGAGGCTCCTATCTTGTCTGCCATAGTCAGTATCCAGCCCTCTTTGTATCTCGGCATCCGGGGCTTCAGCGGGAACATATGAGAGAGAATGGAATCAAGTATCCTCTCATTCTCCTCCCCGGTCACTTCTTTATATTTTTCTCCCGAGTCCACGGGATGACGCATAAGGCACTGTGCATTATTTCTGAATTTGTCGTCCCGTCCTATTATCCCCAGATCATGACAAAGACTTGCGGTAACCACGTTTTTCAGCGTCTCATCATCCGTAAGCCCGTGACGGAGACATATCTTTACGGCTTCCGCCGCTACTCCCAGCGTATGATCTCCCACCGTTGTGCTGAAGTGATGTGTCTGCCCGAAGGTTGACCTGAAATCATCCGAGTTTATCACATCCTTACCGTATTTTACTATTATGGCCTTAACATCTTCATTCATTGTTCTTTCCTGTTCTGAAACTTTATCTATACTTCGACATCTTCCGATACCCCTTTACGACATAAAAGCTCTGTAC
>CACZRA010000185.1 GCA_902783395.1 uncultured Lachnospiraceae bacterium | reverse complement strand
TCAAATTCTTCCCTGTCCAGAAACGGACTCATGTCATCAAGCGAAGGAGAAACTATCCTTCCGTCGGGAAGAACCTTTGAGGAGGATTTAGGTTCGAAATTCTGCTCCGGATCCACCACCGTCTCGCAGATACACGGGCCGTCGCTTTCCAGCACGGCCTTTATCACACTGTCCGCATCATCCTCCCTGTCAAGTCTTTCGTATCTTATCCCGAAGGAATCAGCCAGCCTCCCGAAATCGGGAAAGCTTATGCCGCTCTCGCTGTCTATGCCGATAAACGGCGGCTCGAAAAGATTCCTCTGTGTCTGTCTTATCGAGAGATATCCGTTATTGTTTATGATGAAAAGCTTGATGTTAAGCTTATTGTAGGCAACGGTCGCAAGCTCCTGGAGGTTCATCATAAAGCTGCCCTCCCCGTCTATGCATATCGTCCTCCTGGAATTGTCGGATACCGCGACACCTATGGACGCGGGAAATCCGTATCCCATCGCGGCACAGCCTGAATTGGTGAACATTCTCTGCCCCTGTTTCACCTTTGCGGCCTGAAAGGTTATCACGCAGGCACTTCCGTTCCCGCAGATGATCCGGTCGTGATCCTCAAGCTTATCAAAGAGTCTGTCAATAAATACGTACGGGTTTATGAGACTGTCCCCGGCGGTATGATACTCCTTTTTCACCGCAGGATATCTGATTAGAAGGTCCCGGCACCACTTAAGCCATTCCCCGTGTGCCTTCACCGGCTCATAGTCTCTTTCGAGCATGGCCTTAAGAAAATCCTTTACATCCGCATGTACCGGAAGATCGGCCTGAACGGTAGGCTTCATCAGCTCTCTGCCGTCAATATCCACTATCACCTTAAACGCGTTTTTCGCAAAATCATTATGGGTATATCCGATCATACGGATATTCATCCTGCAGCCCAGACTTATCAGCAGATCGCAGTTCTGGACCGCAAAGTTTCCGGGACGTATCCCGACAGTTCCCGGCATTCCCGCATAGTGCGGATCATCAAAGGCTACGGTATCGTTGGCGTTCCACGCCGTCACGACCGGAAGGTTGTATTTTTCAATAAATGCCAGCAGCTCTCCTCCCGCGTTCCCGAGATTGATCCCGGTTCCTGCAAGGACAAGAGGTGCCTTCGCCTCCTTTATCTTCTGTATGAGAAGATCAACTACCCCCTCCTTTACGGAGGGTACCCTCCACCCTGGCTCTTTATCCGGCTCATAATGCAGAAGGTCATCACTCTCTATCACTGCTCCCTGCACATCAAGGGGAATGTCGATCCATACCGGACCGCCGCGTCCCTCCACGGCAAGATACAGAGCCTTTTCCAGATGATATGCGGTCATGGCCGGATCGTCGAGCATCACCGCATATTTTGTCATGTTCCTTACGGAATCGATAATGTTGAATTCCTGATCTCCGAGCTGGCGCAGGTTCAGCTCCGGACAGGATGAGATCGTGGTCTCCCTCTTTACCTGCCCCGAAAGGATGAGCATCGGTATGGAATCGACCCATCCGCCCATCACTCCCGTTATGGCATTGGTCCCTCCCGGACCGCTCGTTACGCAGACCGCCGCGAGTCTTCCGGTCATTCTCGTATATCCCTCGGCGGCTATAGCCGAGGCCTGCTCATGATGGTTGAAGGTACAGTGCAGCCCCTCCTGATGTCCCAGCGCGTCATCAAGGTGCATGGCTCCGCCGCCCGTAACCATGAAGCAGTCGGTTATGCCCGCATCCCTGAGATACTGCGAAATGTATTTTGCGACCTTTATCCTCATTTCATCTCCTGCCCTTCTGATATTCCGAAGGAGTTACAAAGGTTATCTCCATCCTGTCCGATATCTCCTCAAAGAAATCCACCGCGTATTTATTCAGGGATTCCGCTTTGTCACGCAAAAAACTGTACGCCTTATCCGTATCAAAATAATTGACGCTGTCAGGAGTATAGCCGTCCAGTCCGGCAAGCGCTGCCCTCCTGCATCCGCATTTCATGAGCAGACGGATCAGCATGCACATCGAATTATCGGGAAACTCCGCCTCTTTATCGATATAGTCGGAGTAATTCACGACAAAATCAAAATCTCTTCCCGTTTTTGTAAGATTCGATGAGGCTATAAGTCTGATATCCGCATTTTCCCTGTCCAAAAGCTTTGTGGCAGACTGTACTGATCTCGTATTATTGGTTATAAACATATAATCGGGATGAAAATTCAGCGGGATATAATTTATGGATATCACTGCCGGATCGTACGACTTTATATAATCGGCAATATCACCGGCGTTCTTTGTTATGGAAGCCCCCGGGCCCAGGATAAGGATGTTTTTTTCCTTTATCTCGCCTGACAGTCTGCCGACTGCTTCTGCGTCATCACATTCGTTACGCTGGAAATCAATATACAGCTCTTCTATCAGCTTCATGTTCTTTGCGAGCTTCTGATCCTCAGGTATCCGGCTGAGTATCTCATTTACCGCAGTCACCGAAAGCGTGCGTTTATTCATAAGATAAGAGACATAGTCGGGATGCACCCTGTTTGACGCCGCGATATAATAAAAAAGCTGGTAGCCCCACGGAGATCTTCTCTGGAAATCCGTAACACTTGTGGTTATGGCTTCCTGCATCTCGTTTACTGCATAAGCCTTTCCGAAATGCTCGTTCATATACATCGCGATAAGCTCCAACGGTGCATTTCCGGCACTCTTTCCCATACCGTAGAGTGTGCCGTCCACGAGTATATCCCTGTCCGTATCGTATTCCAGTGCAGTAGTCGCGTTGACATACCCCAGCTGGAAATTATTGTGCGCATGAAAACCCAGGACGATCTCAGGCGAAAGGTTTTTATCTATGATGTCCATTACATGAGTCAGTTCCTTCGGATTCATCAGTCCGTAGGTATCTACCATTGAAAGGGCATACGGCTTTACCTCATCCGCAAGCTTAACTATCTCTCCAAGCTCATCATCTGTATAGCTGGTGACCGAGACCAGCTGGGAGAACACCTTATATCCCAGAGCCTTTATCTGACGGCAGTATTCCATGGCAGGCCTCATCTTTTCCTTCTTGAATATCACACGGATACCGTCGAGATACGATCCATCACAGGGGCCGATATTGGAAATGTCACAGGTGCCGTAATCTATCATCCCGACGACCCGGGTCTTCCTCCGGTCCAGCTTTCCGTATATCCTCCGGGCCGAATCCGTGTCCGGGAAAATGCTCCTGTTGATATCAAATGAACGTCTGTCATCAATAAATCCTATCTCTATAAACTCTACCCCGGAGCTTACGACACGCTCAAATATATTAACTATATTGTCATGACCGAATTCCCAGTCATTAATATATCCCCCATCCCGCAATGTACAGTCCAGGAGATAGCGGTTCCTATCCATTTATGCTTTTCCTCCGATTGGCATGAGAAGTCATACCTTCCCTGCACTGCCGACGGCAGTGATGATACTGTCAGCCATATGATCAAGCATCGCATCCGTCATTCCGGGATACACTCCGACCCAGAAGCTGTGCTCCATGATATAGTCCGTGACCTCAAGGCTCCCGGATACCCTGTAGGCATCCGTTCCCCTTATATCGTCAAAGCACGGATGCTTTATGAGATTTCCGGAGAATAAAAGCCTTGTCTGTATATTCCTTTCTTCAAGAAACCTGACTGTCTCGTTCCTTGTATGTCCGCTCTCATCCTTCACTGATACCAGGAATCCGAACCAGGACGGTCTGGAATTCTCACATGCTTCAGGCAGTATCAGGAACTCCTCAGCCCCGGCTGCCTTAAGCCTGTCATACAGATATTTCCAATTATGTCGTCTTCTTTCTATGAACGATGGAAACTTCTTAAGCTGCTCTACGCCTACGGCGGCCTGAAGGTCGGTAGCCTTAAGATTATATCCTAAATGACTGTATGTATATTTATGATCATATCCATAAGGCAGTTCTCCGCGCTGTCCGTCATACCTGTGGCCGCATACACCGTCCTTCCCGGGAGGACATACACAATCCCTTCCCCAGTCCCTGTAAGATAATATTACCTTATGGAGCACGGGATCATCGGTATAGACACATCCTCCCTCTCCCATTGTCATGTGATGAGGAGGATAGAAGCTGGAGGTTCCTATGTCTCCCCAGGTTCCTGTGTACTTTGTCTCATCTCCCATTGTATATTCTGATCCCAGTGCATCGCAGTTATCCTCTACAAGCCATAGATCGTGCCTGTCACAGAATTCCTTTACCGCCCTTATGTCAAAGGGATTACCGAGAGTATGCGCGATCATCACCGCCTTCGTTTTATCGGAGCAGGCTTCCTCGAGCTTTGATACGTCAATATTATACCCGGGAACAGCCACATCGACGAATACCGGCACCGCGCCGTATTGAAGTATCGGAGAAACCGTTGTGGGAAACCCGCAGGCTACGGTTATGACCTCATCTCCTCTTTTTATCCGTCTGTCACCGAGCTCGGGGGCAGTAAGAGCCATAAACGCGATCAGGTTTGCGCTCGATCCGGAATTCACCAGATGAGCGTATTTTGTCCCTATCCACCCGGCAAACTCCTTTTCAAACTGTTCCGAAAAACGTCCTGCTGTGAGCCAGAAATCAAGCACCGCATCCGTAAGGCTCATCATCTCCTTCTCGTCATAGACTCTGGCGGCATAGCTTATCCTGTCTCCCGGCCTGAAATTCTGCTTTGATTCCTTCGGCGCTTTGTATTCCCTGTAATACTCGGCTACAAGCTCCTTTATTTGGGATCTCAGTTCTTCTTCAGTCTGCATCTTTCTCACCTTTATGTATCCAGGGAGCCTTCCCGTTTGCTATCATGGTCTCCAGTATGACCTTCTCTCTGGCGCTGTCCATGCACTGCCAGAATCCCCTGTGGGTATAGCTCATGAGCTCTCCCTGATCTGCAAGCTTCTCCAGTACGTCTCTCTCAAAAACCGTTTCATCGCCCCTGATATAATCAAAGATCTCCGGCTCAAGCACCATGTATCCCGCGTTTATCGGTGTTCCGTCCGAGGCTCTTTTTTCCCTGAAGGATCTTACGGAATTATTCTCATCTATATCGAGCACTCCCTTTTCTTCTTCACGGAGCACTGCCGTAAGAGTGGCGATCCTGCCGTTTTCCTTATGAAAGGCTATGAGCTTTGATATATCTACATCGCATACTCCGTCACCGTAGGTAAGCATGAAGGGTTCATCCCCTACATATTTCCGTATCCTCTTCACCCTGCCTCCGGTCATCGTATTGAGCCCGGTATCTACCACGGTCACCTTCCATGGCTCTATATGTGCATCATGTACCGTAGTCTTCAGCCTTCCCTCGGTAAAGTCATAGGTCACATCGGAATTATCGGTAAAATAATTACCGAACCATTCCTTGATATACTCCTGCTTATATCCCGCACAGATAATAAACTCATTAAATCCGTAATAGGAGTATTCCTTCATTATGTGCCAGAGAATAGGTTTCCCCCCTATCTCTATCATCGGTTTCGGGCGGAACTGGCTTTCCTCGGATATCCTGGTGCCCTTCCCGCCCGCAAGTAATACAACTTTCATTTAGCTCTGATCATCCTCCGGCATTGACTGATATTTTTTCAACTGAATGTTTATCATACCCATAACGGTTTTCTCCTTTTTACGGATATCTGTATTATACACTAACACAAAGAACGTTACTGATTAAATCTTATATTCAGATCCACGTCTCCCGATACTCCCGGAACACTTCCCTTACAGGAAAACTGCCATATCGAAAAGTCATACGGAAAATAAGGTATGTAATCATCCTCGGCTACGTAATCCGCAAACCACTTGTCAACATCCTCGAGCATGGTCATATCAAGCAAAAGCATAAAGGTCTTGCCGTTGCCGTATATGATGGTCTCATACCCCTCCTTCTTCATTTCATCCGCAAAAGCCAGTACGTTTCTGGTGTACTCCTGCGCTGACAGACTCTTTGTCCTCGGGACGGTCTCAAAATCCTCGACCTTCTCCACATCCAGTGCTATGGGGAGATCCACCTTGTTGCCGGAAAGGGTTTCCAGCACGAACTGTGCCTCTTCTCTAGCTTCCTCCTCAGTCACGGCCTGCGTAACAAAATATACGCCTACCTCCGACCCGAGCTCCCTTGCTCCGGCAAGATTTGCCGAAACCTGGGTATCAGCCACAAGCTTTCCGGAGCCGTACCCTCTTATGCCCGCTCTGATATAGACAAAGTCAGGTATACTACCCGATTCCTTCATGGCCTCCCAGTCGATCACATCATTATGCTGGGAAACATCTATTCCGTAGCTTGTATCATATTCATCGTCATCATAGCTTATGAAGCCGTCGGAACCGAGCGAGATCTTGCTGTTGTCATAGGAATATGGTCTGAGTGCCGGATCTATATCCCTGAAATAAAACCTTCCCTCATCGGCAAATACGAACTGATCCGAAAATACGGCCTTAAGAGTGGCAAGAAAGCTCTTGCCCTGCTCGGCATAAGCTCTTATCGTCCCGAGCGTCCTGTCATCCAGCGGAACCATTTCCGCCGCATCATCCCGGTCCGCTGTCTCGGAGATCACCTCTTCCTCCGCCACCAGGGCTTCAGTTTCAACGGCGGCCGTCTCTGCCCCGGCCTCCGCGGTACTCTCGGCCTGACTCAGCGAGATCTGAAGCTCCTCGTTTTTCTGCATAAGCCTGGCGTTTTCTCTCTGGTAACGTATTGCGCTTATCGCAAGAATAACGCACAACACGATAAGGAGCGCGTCGATTATGGCGAGCCCCTGTATCAGTCTGTATATCCTTTTAGCTTTCTTGCTAATCTATCTGTTCCTTCCCCAGGCCGGCTTTTTCGCTGACCTGCCGCCCCCGGCTGCAGAAAACGGCCCGTATAAGAGCCTACAGCAGGGACTGTCTGCGTTTTTTCAGATTTATCTTATCAAGATGCCACAGCTCATCCACATACTGCTGTATCGTACGGTCAGACGAGAACTTACCGGTGGCAGCGACATTCAGTATCGCCTTTCTCGCCCATTCCTTCTCGTTCTTATAGCAGGCTTCGACCTTTTCCTGCGCCTCGGCGTAGCTCCTGAAATCCTTCAGGATAAAGTACGTGTCTGCCTTATTTGTGGACTGCGTATTGAGCAGGGAATTATAAATATCCCTGAAAAGCTCCGGATCCTGTTTTGCAAAGGTTCCGTTGATCAGCTGCATCAGCACATCCCTGATATCCTTGTCGCTGTTGAATATCGTCATAGGATCATAGCCGCCGTTATTCTCATAATTTATGACCTCATCGGATGTCATGCCGAAGATGAACATATTCTCTTCTCCGACCTCCTCTGCCATCTCGACATTGGCTCCGTCCATCGTGCCTATAGTCAGTGCCCCGTTAAGCATGAACTTCATGTTTCCGGTACCTGAAGCCTCCTTTGAAGCTGTCGATATCTGCTCCGAAACATCAGCTGCCGCAAAGATGATCTCCGCATTCGATACCCTGTAGTCCTCAATAAAGACAACCTTTATCTTTCCGTTGATCGATGCATCGTTATTCACCACATCGGCTACGCTGTTTATAAGCTTTATCGTAAGCTTGGCGATCTTATATCCCGCCGCCGCCTTTGCTCCGAAGATGAATGTCCTGGGCGTGAATTCCATTGACGGATTTGCTTTTAATTTATTGTAGAGATACATTACGTGAAGTATATTCAGCAGCTGCCTTTTATATTCATGCAGCCTCTTTACCTGTACATCAAATATTGATCTCGGATTTATCTCCACTCCGTTATGCTCAAGTATGTATTTTGCCAGGCGTTCCTTATTCTTGTACTTGATGTTCATGAATTCCCTCTGAGCCTTCTTGTCATCGGCATATACATCAAGTCCCTTGATCGTAGAGAGATTCGTGATCCAGTCGGGTCCGATATGATCCGTTACCCAGTCTGCCAGCAGAGGATTTGCGTGCAGCAGGAACCTTCTCTGGGTGATACCGTTCGTCTTGTTGTTGAATTTATCCGGGAACATCTGATAAAAATCCTTAAGCTCCTGCTTCTTAAGGATCTCCGTATGAAGCTGTGCCACTCCGTTAACCGAGAATCCCGCGCAGATGGCAAGATTTGCCATACGAACCTGTCCGTCATATATGATCGCCATCTTCCGTATCTTCTCCTGATCACCCGGATATTTTTCGGTGATATGCAGGCAGAAACGGCGGTTGATCTCTTCTATTATCTGGTAGATCCTCGGCAGAAGCCTGGAGAAAAGCTCCAGCGGCCATTTCTCAAGCGCCTCGCTCATTATGGTATGATTGGTATATGCACAGGTCTTTGTTGTCACATCCCATGCTTCATCCCAGGTAAGTCCCTGCTCATCCATAAGTATCCTCATGAGCTCCGGTACAGCAACAGTGGGATGTGTATCATTGAGCTGGAATATATTCTTCTCAGCGAATTTCTTTATATCATCATGCTTCCTCATATACTTCTCGACAGCTTCCTGCACAGATGCGGAAATAAAGAAGTACTGCTGCTTGAGCCTCAGCTCCTTGCCGGCATAGTGATTGTCATTCGGATAGAGAACCTCAACTATATTCCTTGCAAGATTGTCCTGCTCCACAGCCTTATGATAGTCTCCCTTATCAAAGGAATCGAGCTCGAAGCATTCGACAGGCTCGGCATCCCAGATACGGAGAGTATTAACTATACCGTTGCCGTATCCTACTATAGGCATATCATAAGGTATGGCATTTACCGACTGATATCCCTCCTGGATGAATCTGTTGTGTCCGCTGTCATCCTTTTCCACCCTTACATAGCCGCCGAATTTTACTTCCTTCTTGTATTCATGCCGTCTCAGCTCGAAAGGGTTCCCGTCCCTGAGCCAGTCATCCGGAGCCTCCAGCTGATATCCGTCCCTGATCTTCTGCTTGAACATACCGTATCTGTATCTTATACCGCAGCCGTATGCCGGATAACCGAGTGTTGCCAGCGAATCAAGGAAACATGCAGCAAGTCTTCCAAGTCCTCCGTTTCCGAGAGCAGGATCCGGCTCCTGATCCTCGACCGCGTTCAGATCCACATCCAGCTCCTTCAGTGCCTTTTTCACCTCTTTGTACTCGCAAAGATTGATAAGGTTGTTTCCGAGAGCTCTTCCCATCAGGAATTCCATCGACATATAATACACTGTCTTCGGATCCTGCGCGTCCATAGCCTTCTGGGTTTTCATCCAGTTATCTATGATCGTATCCTTCACCGCATAGCATACCGCCTGATATATCTGCTGCGGTGACGCTTCCTGCAGTGTCCTCCTGTAGAGCACCTTTACCTGCTCCTTCACTTCCTTCTTGAAAGCTTCTTTGTCAAATCCTGTGTTCGTCGTTAACATACTCTCTCCTTCTACTATTTTTTCAGCGCCTCAATATTAATACTATGTAGATGTGTACAGATGTATATATATTTCTGAGGGAATTGTGAGCCCGCTCTTAGCTTGGCTGAGCGTTGGGCTTGACCGAAGAAATATATATCATCTGGACACATCGGATGGTTTAGTTCTTCTTTACGCCAAGAATAACATGCTCCCCATTGATATCCCACTCCTTCGTATATCCGTCCACCGCATCCGTTACGATATCCGACGCCATGACCTCCTTCAGCACAAAATCCCTGTTATCGGACAGATGTTTTGCTAACGTCTCATTATCCTTTTCATATACCGTTATCTTATCCATGACCTCAAACCCGGCTTCCTTCCTCATCGTCTGGATCTTGGATATAAGCTCTCTCACAAAGCCCTCCTCGACAAGCTCCGGCGTAAGGTTCGTATCCAGCACCACCGTGACCTTATTATCACCCTGCTCTACGAAGCCCTCTTTTGACGTCATCTCTATGAGAAGATCATCCTTTCCCAGGACGATCTCCGTACCGTCCACCTCAAACTTCAGATCCTCACCGGCATTGAGCCTGTCCATCGCTTCATTGCCGTCGACCTTCCCAAGATATTCCTTTATTCCGTTAAGCTGCTTTCCGTACTTCGGTCCCACGGTGCGAAGCTGCGGTTTGAAGGTATATGTCGTATATCCTCTTACATCATCTGAAAATTCAACAGCCTTCACATTCAGCTCGTCCGCCACTATATCCGTATAAAAACCGGAAAGCGCCTGCTCCGCCTTCACATACATCTTTGCAACCGGCTGGCGGTTCTTGATATTTACGGCATTCCTGGCGGCACGTCCGAGCACTACGATATCGAGAACCTCCTCCATATCCTGCTCCAGCTTCTCATCAACCATGCTCTCATCACATACGGGATAATCCGTCAGATGTATGGATTCAGGCTGGCTCTTATCCACGGAAAGCACCAGGTTCTGATATATCTCCTCAGTCATAAAGGGTATCATGGGAGCTGCTGCCTTCGATATCGTTACAAGGCAGGTATAAAGCGTCATGTAGGCATTTATCTTATGCTGCTCCATGCCGGATGCCCAGAATCTCACCCTTGACCTTCTCACATACCAGTTGCTCATATCGTCCACGAAATCCTGCAGGCATTTCGCAGCCTCGGTTATCCTGTAATCATTAAG
>CACZRA010000184.1 GCA_902783395.1 uncultured Lachnospiraceae bacterium | reverse complement strand
TCATCCATGAGCCTGTGAGCGTGAATTCCTTACGGTTCATGCATTCCCACTCATCCACTGTAAAAGAAAGCTCCTTTGTGGGAGTTCCTATGAAGCATACTCCGGCTTTATTAGCGGCAAGCTTAAAAGCCATCTTCATGGTGATCGTGTTTCCGGCTGTTTCATATACGTAATCAAAGCCGCGTCCGTCCGTGATATCGAGGGCCTTATCCATGAAGCCTTCCTGAAGCGTATTGATCCCCGCATCGGCGCCGAGCCTCTTTCCAAGCTCGAGTCTCTCGTCAAGGATGTCGAATACGACTACCTTTTTTGCCCCGAATATCTTTGCCCACTGCGCTGTCATCATACCCACGGTACCGCCGCCCAATATGGCCACGTTTCCTCCGCCCTTGTAATCAAGACGCATAAGTCCATGCAGTGCGACCGTCGCCGGCTCAAAGAACGCTCCCTTTTCAAAGCTAACGTTATCGTCGAAACGGACCGCGTTCTTTTCGGGAACGCTCACATATTCCGCAAAGCTTCCGAATTCCCTTGAACCTATGAAGCTGTAGTGCCTGCAGAGGGAATAATCCCCTTTAAGACAGTCAGCGCATTTCATACAGGGTACCAGCGGCATACCAGCTACCCTGTCTCCCGGTTTTAAGGTCGTCACGCCTTCGCCGATCTCCTCGACCACACCGGAAAACTCATGTCCCAGCACGTTCGGGTAATAATGACAGGCATCACCGTTCACCCTCGGAACGTCGGAACCGCAGATACCGGTGTACTTGACCTTAATAACCACCTTGCCGGGTTCGGCCTTTGGTTTTTCAATATCCTCATATCTTATATCATTCTTTGCGTGTACTACTCCTGCTTTAACGATCTCCTCCTCTATAAATCTCTGTGCATCAATTCCTTCAGATCCTCATATATCGAAAGATAAGTCTCATAAGCCTTATCATATGTTTCCTTCAAAGCCTTATCGGGACTGTGTCTTCTGGTATCCTTCACCGTAAGCTTAACTGCCTCGTCATAGGATCCGTACATTCCTACAGCCTTTCCGGCAAGCATCGCAGCTCCCAGGGTCGTTGCCGTATCCGAAGCCGGAACAACGATCTGTCTGCCCGTTATATCGGATTTTATCTGGGTCCAGAGCTTTGAATTTGCCGATCCGCCCACCGAACGCAAAACGTCCGATCTTGCCCCGGCCTTTTCGGCCACCTCGAGATTATGCCTTAATGAGAACGCCACGCCTTCCATACAGGCTCTCACAAAATGTCCTTTGGTCTTTGAAAAATCAACTCCGTAGAAGACTCCTTTGGCCTTAGTATCCCAGATTGGCGTCCTCTCTCCGGACATGTAGGGAAGAAATACGAGCCCGTCGCTTCCGGGAGACACCTTATCTGCGATCTCATTTAACTGCATGAGCGACGATATTCCGGAATCCTTTTCTCTGATCCTTTCTTCGCCGGCAAATTCATGCTCAAACCACCGCATCACTCCGCCGCCGCCTGTCGTGCCGCCCTGAAGCAGCCATCTGCCGGGCACCACGTGGAAGCTTAAGATCAGCCTCTCATCCTTATGGCAGGTATCGGTGCAGATACTCATACCGCCTGCCTGTCCTCCCTGCTCCTGGGTGTCGCCGTTGTTTATGACGCCCGCACCGAGAGTACCGCAGGCAGCGTCAAGCCCTCCGGCGACCACAGGCGTCCCCTCAGCAAGACCCGATTCTTCCGAAGCCTGTCTTGTCACATGTCCGACTATGGTGTCACAGTCAACTATATCCGGCAGGAAAGACTCCGGGATCCCGAGTTCTCCGGCCATGGCCATATCCCATTTTCCGGTCTTCATGTCAAAACAGTGCCAGCCGTATCCCATGCACACATCCTGACTCATCTGCCCCGTAAGTCTGTAGGCTATGTAGCCGTTACTCTGGAGGATCTTGTCTATCTTTGAAAACTCCTCGGGATATTCCCTTTTATACCAGAGCACCTTGGGCGTCGTATAAGAAGGTTTCAGAGGATTGCCCGAAACCTCAAATATCCTTTTTTCACCGATACGGCTGTTGAGCTCGTCACATATGTCTTCAGCTCTGGTATCCATCCAGATCGGAGTGGGAAAGAGCACGGCGCCTTCCTTATCCACTGCGATCGCAGACCAGCTCTGACCGTCAATCCCTACGCCCCTTATCTCTTCGGGACGTATGTCCGTCTGATCAAAGATCTCCTTTATGGAAGCGCATACCGCATTCCACCAGTCTTCGGGACGCTGTTCGGCCCAACCCGGATGAGGATAAAACACCTCATATTTACCGGTTCTTGAAGCCAGATCCCGGCCTTCACGGTCAAATACCGTTATCTTACAGGAACTTGTCCCTATATCTATCCCCAACAAATATTCTTTCATGATCTCCCTCAATCGGTCACAACGCCTTTTTTAAGTATTATGTTTGCGTACAGAGCGGATTCTCCGGTCTGTATAACAACGCTCGAATGTTCCTTTGTCTTATCGTAAAATTCCCACTTGTCTATCTCTTCAAAGCAGGCATCTCCGCGGTCGTCATATTTTCTTACGATCTCCTTGTAGGTATCCCATATGGGAGTTTCTACCGTATCGCCCTTGACAACAGCCATGAGCGTAACCGGATGCTCAACATAGGTGTCGAGCGGAAAAACCTGAAGGATCGCATCAAGTATCTCGGGAACCCCGTGCCCGTCCATCCTTATCACCTTTTTTCCGTATGTCGTTCCCGGAAAGTTTCCGTCACCGATCGTAAGCTCATCGGTATGTCCCATCTCGCACAGGATCTTTAAAAGCTCCGGCGGAAGTATCTTCGGTATCCCTTTTAACATAATTTTGCTCCTCCTTTGTCATCTAAGATTTCTCGACTGTCTACGCTCCGCTTCGCGTCTACACTCCGTGTCTACACTTCGTTTCGGTCGTTGCTGAACGCTCGTCCACTGGACGAGCAGCAACGGTCGGCACTAAACGAACATCCACTGGATGTTCAGTGCC
>CACZRA010000183.1 GCA_902783395.1 uncultured Lachnospiraceae bacterium | reverse complement strand
TATGAGCCTCTGCAGTTCCATCGGATCCTCTTCCACCGCGCTCTCCGTAATCTCCACATCAAGGAACTTATGCGGTATCGAAAGCTGCTTCGCCGTGTTTTCAAGGTATAGCTCCGTGGGGTTCGACAGCAGGTGCCGCCTTGAAAGGTTTACCGATATCGGTATAGGCCTCATATGGTTCCTCCGAAGCCTGCTTAAGAACCTGCATACCTGTGTAAAGATGTACCAGTCGAAGTTCCTGATGGCATCTGGGCTATCCTGCTTCTCCAAGACCGGTATGAAATCCCCCGGCATTATCAGCTCGTGATACTCGTTCTCGATCCTGCACAAAGCTTCTGCCGATACCAGCTTGCAGCTCTCTGCCTCAAACTGCGGCTGGTAGAAAACCTTGACCCTGTTCTCATCCAGCGCATCATAAACCATCCTAAGTGTCTCTATGTCTTTTTCAGTATTTATCATTCTTTACTCAAATCGCTCCTTTCCAAATGGAAAAGGGCTGCCAAATGATCCAGTCATTCACGGCAGCCCCTCCCGGCTGTATTACATTTCCTATTCTGTAGTTACTTGATGATCTGTATCCCGCCGATCAGCGGCACCGGCTTCTCCTCTTCCTTTGCTGCCGAGACAATTCCCATGACCCAGCAGACCAGCATGAATGCTGCCCATGCCCGTCCGACATATGGTACGAGAACCAGAAAGTCAAAGAGCAGTATCACCAACGCCTGATTGATGTGGAACTTAGCCCCTTCCCTGTCACCGATGACCAGTGCCAGCACAAGCCCGATGACAGAGATATAAGCTACAATCCCCGTAGTCTTTTTATCCATGCCTTTTTCCATGAAGTCTCTTACCTTCCTCTCATCATATTTCCTCAACAATTACACTTCCGTCATCATTCCTCGAAACCCTGATGGTCTTCGTTATAATGCTGTTTCCGCAGCTGAACCCATCCTCGGTCTCTTCCAACGCCTGAACAGTCTCCTTTCCGGTGTCAGGATCGATACCCCTTACACCCTGGACAAGCGTCAGAGTGTACTCGCCCGGTTCATAGATAAACAGGCTATGATCCGTACCATCGAAATAGATACTGTCAGATCCGTCATTATCCTGGATCTTTTCACTCGTGCCGTCCGAAAGAGTTAGTCCGTAGCTCAGGCAGTCATATGTATCATCTCCCGTAAGTGTGATTCCTGCACTCACGTCAATAGCTGTCATATACCGTTTTGCCTTTCTGAACTGGCTGTAGACGTTTTTCCTGAAACTCTCTGACATCTTTCCGACAACCTTAACTTTTACCGGGTTTTTTACACTGCCGATCCCGAACCCCTGCGTATTTATATTTACGTTTTCATCGATTATTATTTCTGAAAGACTGTCACAGTTGCTGAAAAAAGCTGATCCTACAGCTCCAATAGAAGGCCAGGTCTGTCCAGAGAAGTCCAATGATTCAAGCGAACTGCAGCCCTCGAACATATATGACATGTTGTTCACTGATGAAAAATCCAGAGCAGACACATCTATATTCGTAAGGCTCTTACAACCAGAAAACATGGAATTATAGTTAGTTGCTGCTGAAAAATCCAGATTTTCCAAATCTACTTCTGTAAGGCTGGCGCATCTTCTGAAGGCAGCACTGAATGCTGTAGAACCTGAGCTGTCATAACCATCACCAAAGTTTATGCTCTCAAGAGAGGACATACCTTCAAATGTGGAGACCATCTCGTTGTTGTAGGTCCCTTTTACCTTCTGTCCGTCTACCTGATGGAATGAAAGGCTTGTTATCTCTGTGTTACCGGAGAATGATGACTTTCTTGACGACCTGTCATAGAATACTGCAGTCCTGTAGCTGTTTCCGTCCACAACTGCTTTTCCATAGATATCAAGATCCGTATCATCCCCGCTGTATCCCTTCAGGTAGATCAGATCTCCCTGTATCTCATAATCCCATCCATCAAGCCATTCATCTGTTTCTCCGGCATACGCAGGGATCGTGAACAGCAGGGACAATAGAAACAGCAGAATCCCTGTCCTTAGTTTTTTCCTCATATAGCCTCCTTATCCGAAATAGGGAGCCATTCAGCCCCCTGTTTCATATTCCTATATGCCTATATCAGAAACGTATCAGTCTGTACTTACTGAGAGCGTACCGTCTGCCTTAAGCTGGATATTCTTTGTCACGTTAAGGTTGCCGGTCTTGTTGTTATAACCGTCCTCATCCTCCTGTACAGCGATCAGCTTCATATCCTTCGTGATATCCCTTACCTTTATGGTGCCGAAATCAATGGATCCGTCAGCCCCGTTCTTTGCTGCTTTCACTAGGTTGTCTTCATTTACTGAATCCTTATAAAGCCTGTAGTTGAACTGATTGGCTGTAAGTGTCTTGCCTGTCAGAGTGACCTTTGCCTTTACCTTTACTGTTCCAAGATATCTGTGCTGCTCTTCCAGAAGTGGCGCGACCTCATTGATAAAGCTGTCGGATGCACCCTTAAGGGTGATCTGCGTATCAGTTGATACATCAAAGATATCCTTATAG
>CACZRA010000182.1 GCA_902783395.1 uncultured Lachnospiraceae bacterium | reverse complement strand
CTGTATACAGCTCGCTTACAGTAGCAGGGTCATCATCGATCGCGCCGATATCCTCACCCTTCACTTCAAAGGTTCCGCCGTCAGTACACTTAAGGGATGAAGATATTTCATCAGCCGCTGCATTTATTTCATGCCACGCATCAGAGGACTCCTTGCTTGTTTCATCCCATTCCACGTCCGTAGGATAAGAGATAACCATTTCATAAACTTTGCCGTTGCTGCTCTCTATCTTACCCAACAGGTCATAGTGCTCATCGTAAATATATTCCTCCGGATCACTGCAGGCCGCTACCGAGAAGACATAGCCTAACGAATATTCATCACCCCTGCTCTTCTCATATGCCAGCTTTTCATACACAGTTATACCCTCATCATATATACAGGCGATATACTTGTCCTTAAGCTTCTCAGGCATATCTATCGAAAACAGTTTGTTTTCAAGATGAAGCTCTCCGGTTTCTTCATGCGCGGGCTTCTCCGTCTCCTCTGCCTTAGCGTCCGGCTCCGCTTTGGTTTCTGCTTCTGATCCTGTTTCGTCTGTCTCCTTTTCATCGGAAAATAAGGATTCTTCTGTGTTCTCCTCTGTGCTTTCGGAAGGACTCTCAGAAGCCTGTGCGCTGTCATCTCCGGCATCTGTATTACCGGCGCTGCTCCCGCAGGCTTCTGCAAGGATCAAAACCATCAGTACCATTCCGATACATATTCTCTTTTTCATCCGTGACCTCCTTCATTAAATTCCGGTATAATCCAAAGATTGAGCAGGAAAAAAAGATCAGACCGGAAGTTTCAATCGTATTATAATGCCGCACAATTCTGCTGTCTATCGTTACGTTTGTGATCATCCCTCCGATAGCCCTCAGCTGCGTCTTGTGTTACAATTCAGCGCATTGCCAATGCGCCGGACAGTAACCATATATCTCATCTTCAAAATCATGGAATGGCAGGACAAAACCGCAGGGAGTATAATAAGATAAGACATGGGATGATGGTTTGGCGGAGGATAATGTAAAATGAAGCTGATGTTTTCTGAAGCAATTAAGAAAAGAATACAAGTTTTTCTGCTTTTGTTTGTAATAGTATTAATGACGGGCTGCGCCGCGGAGCCGGAGGCAGAGGCAGAGGCTCCTTCTATCACAATGCCCGATGAAGAGCCTGCTGCCGGCAATAAACCGGAGGAGGATATTGAGGAAAGCACCGGGGAAAGCACCGAAGAAACCACAGAGGAAAGTACAGAGGAAGAAAGCGTTGAAAAAGAGGATATCGTAATACTCCATACAAATGATGTTCACTGCGGGGTTGACATGAATATTGGATATGCAGGAGTATCGGCTTATAAAAAGCAGGTAGAGGCGGAAGGCAAGCCGGTATACCTTATTGATGTCGGCGATGAGATAAACGGCGGTTTCATGGGGGATATTACAAAGGGAGAATCGATAATACGGATCATCAACGAGATGGGCTATGATCTTGCAGTGCCGGGAAATCATGAATTTGATTACGGAGTGGACAACTTTTTCAAGCTCACTGAAATGGCTGATTTTCCATATATCTGCTGTAATTTCATTGATCTGGAAAAAGGCGCGCCGGTACTGGAGCCCTACAGGATAGAGGAGATAGGCGGCTGGAAGATAGCATTTGTTGGCGTAACTTCTCCGAATGTTATCTTAAATGACAAGAAAAATACATTTAAGAATGAGGATGGAGAAAACAAATACAGCTTTATGGAGGGCGAAAAAGGTATAGATATGTACCGGACGATACAGTGGGCTGTTGACTCAGCAAGGGCTGAGGGTGTGGATTATTGTATCCTGCTGTCACATCTTGGAACCAAACCGGAGGAATCGCCCTATACTGTCTATGAGGCAGTGGAGAATACAAGCGGCATTGATGCTGTCCTGGATGCTCATTCACATGTGATCATCGATGCTGAAAAGGTTAAAAATGCGGATGGGAAGGAAATACCTGTTACCCAGTGCGGGTATTTTGTTCAGGCGCTTGGTAAGCTTACCATCGATAAGAATGGCAATATGGAATCTACGCTTATACAGGAATATGATGAGAAGGATGAAGTGATCGTCGAGGCCCTGGAAAGAGAAACAAGGTATTATGAGGAGATCCTTTCAAAAGGAGGCATGTAGAAGGTCCTTCATTTCTGCCTGTATCTTATTCCTCCATAGACATCCTTGATGATCTCCTTAACGGCGTGGCAGTGTATCTCCTCTATGTCATCACCGCATTTCTTCTGGATCATCCTCACAAGATACCTGAGGTCTTGAGCGGAATCCGAGACGGCAACCATATGGATATGGTTTTCCTTGGTAGTCCTGTAGATCTGCCTTACAAATGCTGTCCTGGTGGATACATACCTAAGTACATCCTCATACCTGTCCGGAAGGGTAACGATATCTATAAGCATCGTGATATCCCCTTCACGGTATATGCAGGTATTGTAGCCGCGTATTACGCCATCCGTTTCCAGCTTCCTGACGCGCTTCATCGCTGCCACCCTGGACATGCCTATGGCATCCCCAAGCTCCTGATAGCTCATCCGCGCATTACCCTTCAGCAGATCCAGTATTCTCTCGTCAATCTCGTCCATTCCCTCTGTGTCAATCAGCGGAAGTCTTTAGATCAAGGAAACCGGCGATATATGATCTTATGGTATTTGCCCATATCTCGTACGCGTTGTTCGTAAGATGCAGGCTTCCATCCGATGAAAGTCCTGCCGCAAGATAACCCTGTTCATCCATCAGCGGTGTCGCGATATCCACATAATTCATATTAGGAAACTTATCGCAGTAGCTCTTCATATCAGCATTAAGCTCCGTGACCTTCGCATTGTTGACATTGCTGCCCGGTCTTGTCGGGGTACAGCTTTCTATAAATATCGTG
>CACZRA010000181.1 GCA_902783395.1 uncultured Lachnospiraceae bacterium | reverse complement strand
GGCCATAGAGGCGGCTTATGTATCGCAGAAAAAGGTCCATGCCATGACGCTTGATCAAAGAGAAAAGATAATCTCCGTGATCCGGCGCAAGACAAACGAGAATGCCGAGATCATAGCAAACATGGGCGTAAACGAGACCGGAATGGGCAATGTGGGTGATAAGATATTAAAGCATAAGCTTACTGCCGACAAGACACCCGGTACGGAAGACATAACAACCGTTGCCTGGTCCGGGGACAGAGGACTAACTCTTGTTGAGATGGGGCCGTTTGGGGTCATAGGAGCGATAACGCCGGCGACAAATCCTTCGGAGACTGTCATCTGCAATTCAATAGGGATGATAGCGGGAGGGAATACGGTTGTATTCAATCCGCATCCCAATGCAAAGAAAACGACGATCTATACGATAAACATGATAAACGAGGCTTCGCTTGAGGCGGGCGGTCCTGACAATATCGCATGCACGGTGGAAAATCCTACGATGGAGACAAGTTCGATTATGATGAAGCATCCGAAGATACCCCTGCTTGTTGCAACCGGAGGACCGGGAGTTGTGACCGCGGTGCTCTCTTCGGGAAAACGTGCGATAGGCGCCGGAGCCGGCAATCCTCCCGCACTTGTAGATGAGACAGCGGATGTCAGGAAGGCTGCAAGAGATATAGTAAACGGCTGTACGTTTGATAATAATCTTCCGTGTATCGCGGAAAAAGAAGTAGTGGCGGTGGACAGCATCTGTGATGAACTCATGAATTACTTCATCAGCGAGAACGGCTGTTACCTTGCGAGCAGGGAGATCCAGGATAAGCTCATAAACACGGTAATAACTCCTAAGGGCGCTTTGAACCGTAAGTGTGTGGGACGTGACGCCAGGACTCTGCTTTCAATGGTCGGTGTGGAGGTCGGCGCGGATATCCGCTGTATAGTATTTGAAGGACCTAAAGAACACCCGCTCATTACAACAGAGCTTATGATGCCGATACTTGGCGTAGTAAGGGTGAAGGACTTCAGTGAAGGCGTTGAAACAGCAGTGTGGCTTGAGCACGGCAATCGTCACTCGGCTCATATACATTCAAAGAACGTGGATAATATAACCGAGTATGCAAGAGCTCTTGATACGGCGATCCTTGTTAAGAACGGGCCGAGCTACGCAGCCCTGGGCTTCGGCGGTGAAGGCTATCCGACCTTCACTATTGCGTCCAGGACAGGAGAAGGCCTGACAAGCGCGGCAAGCTTTACGAAGCGCAGACGCTGCGTGATGACAGACAGCCTGTGCATAAGATAAGGAGGAATACAAATGGCAGTAAATGAAAAGGATGTTGAGCTTATCGTTAAGCAGATCCTTGACCAGATGGGCGGGACTGTTTCGTCAGGTTCGACTGCGGCATATTCATACAGCGGATCTGCTTCCGGCAATATACCTTCAAAGGCAAGGGTTGCCATGCTCGTGGATAAGGAGCGCTTTGAGATAAAAGAATTTCCGATCCCGGAAGTAGGCGATGATGATATCCTTGTAAAGGTTGAGGGATGCGGTGTCTGCGGGACGGATGCCCATGAATTCAAGCGCGATCCTTTTGGTCTTATTCCCGTGGCTTTGGGACATGAGGGCACGGGTGAGATAGTGAAGATGGGAAAGAATGTAAAGAAGGATTCGGCGGGGAAGGATCTTCATGTCGGAGATAAGGTTGTGACATGTATGATATTTCAGGATGATCCCGAGATAACGATGTTCGATCTTAATAAACAGAATGTCGGAGCTGCGGATGTCTACGGGCTTCTCCCGGATGATGATTATCATCTGAACGGCTGGTTTTCGGATTACATCTTCGTAAGAAAGGGATCCACCATATTTAACGTGAGCGATCTTGATCTTGACAGCAGAGTTCTGATCGAGCCGTGCGCTGTACTGATCCATGCGGTAGAGAGGGCAAAGACTACCGGGATCCTCCGCTTTAACAGCAGAGTGGTGGTACAGGGCTGCGGTCCCATAGGTCTTATCTGCATAGCGGTTTTGAGGACAATGGGAATACAGAATATTACCGCGGTTGACGGTAACGCAAAGAGACTTGAATTCGCGAAGAGGCTCGGCGCTGACAAGACAGTAGACTTCAATGACCATAAGGGGATAGAGGCTCTTACAAAGGCGGTCGAGGACTCATTCGACGGACATCTTGCGGACTTTGCTTTCCAGTGTACGGGAAATCCCAAGGCTCACGCGAATATCTACAAGTTCATCCGTAACGGAGGCGGATTATGTGAGCTCGGATTTTTCGTTAACGGCGGAGATGCAACGATAAATCCCCACTTTGATCTCTGCTCCAAGGAGATAAACCTTGTGGGATCATGGGTATATACCTTAAGGGATTACGGCACGACTTTTGATTTCTTAAAGAGGGCAAAGTCTATAGGGCTGCCGCTTAATGAACTGATAACACACAAATTCCCTCTTGAGGAGATAAATGAAGCCCTCAAGACAAACCTTGCAATGACCGGACTCAAGATAGCGATAATCACACCACCGGGAAGGTAGCGGATACAGATGGCGATGGATGAAACAAACAACAGGGGATATGCAGTAGGACTGCTGGAGGTATACGGACTCGTATGCGCGTTCCTTGCGGCGGACGCAGGCTGTAAAGCGGGTGATGTAACGCTTGAGGTCTTTGACAAGAATAAACCCGCGAATGCTGATGCGCTTCCTGTTCCGCTGCTGGTCACGGTGAAATTCCGCGGCAGGGTATCGGACGTAGAGGAAGCGATGAGGGCAGCGGAGGAGGTCGCAAAGGCAAACACCGGCATCGTGTGTTCCCATATAATCCCGAATCCGACAGAGGATACGGAAAAAATGCTGACTATCAGCGCATTGGATAAGGACTGAACTCACAAAAAGGAGGAAAAAACTATGTCACAGTCACTTGAAGCATTAGGAATGGTGGAGACCAGAGGACTTACGGCGGCAATCGAGGCGGCAGATGCCATGACGAAGGCTGCAGAGGTTACACTGATCGGAACGGAGAAGATCGGATCAGGTCTTGTTACGGTCATGGTAAGAGGAGACGTCGGAGCAGTGAAGGCTTCTGTGGAGGCAGGAACACAGGCTGCAAGCAGGCTCGGAGAGCTTGTTGCTACACATGTGATCCCGAGGCCGCATAATGATGTTGAGATGATACTGCCGAGATTTAAATGATAAGACGTTTTCTGTGGATAAAAAAAGTAACAGGAAAAGAGGATGAATGAAAGCATACGGTTTTATTGAAATTACCGGAGTGGTTGCGGCTGTAGATGCGCTTGATATCATGTGCAAGGCTGCGAACGTTACGCTTTCCACCTGGGAAAGAAAACTCGGGGGAAGGCTTGTCACGCTCGTGATCGAAGGGGATGTCTCTGCGGTAAAGCAGGCAATAGAGGCCGGCAGCACTATGGCTATCAAAAAACCGGTGTCAGTGGGAGTCCTGGCAAATCCGCATCCGGAGATACAAAGAATAGTAGCTATTTCGGCAAGCAGGTTCAAGGGAAAGGAGATGTCCGGAGTTATGGATGATCATAAGATGCTCGGACAGGATCCGCCTGATTTCAACATCAAGGAACAGTTAAAACAAAGAGATAACAATACATAATCAAAATTTATTTTCTAAGGAGGAAACAAAAATGGCACAGTCACTTGAAGCATTAGGGTTAGTAGAAACCAGAGGATTGGTAGCAGCTATAGAAGCAGCAGACCAGATGTGCAAGGCAGCAAACGTAACACTGATCGGAACGGAGAAGATCGGATCAGGTCTTGTAACAGTCATGGTAAGAGGAGATGTCGGTGCAGTAAAGTCATCTGTCGAGGCAGGCAGCAATGCAGCAGGCAGACTTGGAGAGCTTATCGCAACTCATGTGATCCCGAGACCTCACAATGACGTTGAGATGATCCTTCCGAAGTTAAAGTAATCTACAGAGGAGGAAGCAAGTGGACAGCAGTAATGTGGAACTGATCACCAGAGCTGTGCTTAAGGCACTTGCCAGTGAAGATAACATAAAAAGCAAAATGACGGTTCCGGTCGGTGTCTCCGCAAGACATATACACCTCACTCAGGAGCATGTGGAGACTCTTTTCGGACCGGGCTATCATCTGACGAAAAAGAAGGATCTTATGGGCGGTCAGTTTGCTGCAAACGAGCAGTGCACGATCGTAGGTCTGAAGCTTCGAGCGATAGAAAACGTCAGGATACTGGGACCAGTACGTAAAGCGTCACAGGTGGAGATATCAGCGACCGATGCAAGAACACTGGGGGTAAATGCCCCGCTTCGTGAATCCGGAGATACAGCCGGATCGGCGCCCATATCACTTGTAGGACCTAAGGGAGTCCTGTATCTGAACGAAGGATGCATAGTAGCGGCAAGACATATACATATGACACCTCAGGAAGCGAATAATGCGGGACTGAAGGACGGGGACTATGTATCCGTAAAGATGGGGAATGAGCGCGGCGCCGTGCTCGATAAAGTGAAGATAAGGGTTGATCCTTCGTTTTCACTTGAAATGCATATAGATACTGATGAAGCGAACGCGTGTCAGGTAAAGCAGGGAGACAGCGCGGAGATCGTAGGGTGAGATATGATCATAGGACAGGTGATAGGGAGTGTATTCTCCACAAGAAAAAGTGAAAAGCTGGTCGGGAATAAATTCATGATAGTCCGGCCGGAGGGATCTATGAGGGCTGACGGAGGAGATCTCGTGGCTATAGATATCATAGGCGCCGGTATCGGTGAGAAGGTACTTGTAGCCCGGGGATCAGCGGCACGTATAGGCTGTGATATGAAGGATGCGCCTGTAGATGCGGCAATAGTCGGTATCATAGACGAGGGTCAGGAGCTTACCGATCAGTGATGGATATAAAAGCGCTTCAAAACAAGGCTCGTGAATGCGGTATAGTGGGAGCCGGGGGAGCCGGTTTTCCTGCTTATGCCAAAATGACCGATAAAGCGGACACTGTCATACTTAACTGTGTGGAATGTGAGCCGCTTTTAAAACTGCATCGCCAGCTGCTCGCCCGGCATGCGGAAGAGATAGTCTCAATGCTGGATGAAGTAAGACAGGTATTCGGCGCAAATGAAGCCGTGATCGGCATAAAAAGCGAATACACAGAGACGATCAACGCGCTTTTGAGTGTAATGAAGGATCATCCCAATGTAAGGATGGAACAGGTGAGACCTGCCTATCCCATGGGGGACGAGGTTGTCCTCATATATGAAGCGACCGGAAGAGTGGTACGTCCGGGAGGGCTGCCGATAGAGCAGAATGTCGTAGTTTATAACGTGGAGACAATGTATAACCTTTACCGGGCAGTTCATGCGGATGAGCCTGTAACGAGCAAGGTGGTATCCATTGTCGGAGAGATCGACACACCGGCAACATTAAGGCTTCCCATAGGTACAAGCGTGAGGGACGCGGTAAATATGGCAGGACATGTGACTGTCGATGATCCCGCATATCTCATGGGAGGTCCCATGATGGGGCGGCTCGGGGATGAGAATACTCTTATCACCAAGACAACCAATGCGGTCATCATACTCGACAGATCGCATGAGCTTGTCATGAAAATGAACAAGAATCTGGATATAGAGCGAAGAAGGGCATCCTCTGCCTGCTGTCAGTGCAGAACCTGTACGGATCTATGTTCGCGTCACGCGCTGGGGCATCCGATAGAGCCTCACCGTATAATGAGAGCGGCCGCCAACCGGGACGTGAGTGATCTTACTGTATTTGTAAACTCGGCATTTTGCAGCGGCTGCGGCATATGCGAGAAATATGCCTGCCCTCAGGGACTGTCACCTAAAAGCATAATCCAGGAATTCAAGGCGGGACTGAGATCTGCCGGCGTGGACGCAGGAAAGCCGGATCCGGCACCGGTAAATCCCGACAGGGAATATAAAAAGGTGCCTGTACACAGACTGGCATCGAAGCTCGCTCTTACAAAATATGATGTTCCGGCTCCTTTTGAGGATGACGTGAAAAAGGCAGAAAGAGTGAGGATCCTGCTGAGCCAGCATATAGGAGCTCCGGCGCAGGCGGTGGTAAAAAAAGGCGACAGGGTAAATGCCGGACAGATGATAGCGTCACCCGCGGAGGGACTGTCCGTCGGGGTACACGCATCGATAAACGGCACGATATCGGAAATCAGTGAAAGATATATTGAAATAAGATCAGGAGAATGATAACAAGTGGCAAAAGCGATCGGAATGGTAGAATGCACAACCGTGTCCACGGGGTTTAAGGCAGCGGATGATATGGCAAAGGCGGCAAACGTGGAGCTTCTGCAGGCGGAAGCTACCTGTCCCGGGAAATTCGTGATCCTCATTACCGGAGAGCTTTCTGCGGTAAGGGCATCTGTGGAAAGGGCAGCTGCAGCATATGAAGATAAGGTCATAGATACCTTCGTGCTGGGGAACCCGCATGAGGCCATATTCCCGGCGATATACGGGACGGCAGAACCCGAAAACATAGATGCGCTCGGAGTGCTTGAAACCTATGATGTGGCTGCGATGATAGTTGCCGCTGATATTGCCGCAAAGACAGCGATAGTTGAGCTCATGGAGCTGCGGCTGGCAAAAGGCATGTGCGGCAAAAGCTACATGACGATCACCGGCAGCGTGTCTGCAGTGCAGGCAGCTATCGATGCTGCAAAGCAGTCGGCGGGAGATAAGGGAATGTTCCTTGATGAATCCGTGATAGCAAGACCTTCCGAACAGCTTATGAGGTTTTTGAATTAGAAATGCTTGCAGCAGAGCGAAGAAATATAATACTTGAAAAAATCCAGGAAGAAAAAAAGGTCATAGTATCGGAACTCAGCCGGGAATACGAGGTTTCCGAGGAGACGATAAGGCGTGACCTTGACAGGCTTGAGGAGGAAGGCCACATAGTAAAAAGCTATGGCGGGGCAGTCCTTAATGAAGCAAACCTGACAGAGCTTCCGCATAATATACGACGCGGTGTAAATACGGCAGCGAAGCAGAAAATAGCTGAGCTCGTAAGAGATGAGATTGAAGAAAACGATCATATTTTCCTCGATGCGTCCACTACATCCGTCTTTATCGCGAAGAATATTAAGCAGAAGGAACATCTGACCGTTATCACAAATTCGATAGAGAATCTGCTGGAGCTTTCACTTGTGTCAGGCTGGGATATCATATCGACAGGAGGACAGCTTAAGGCCGGGACTATGTCGCTCTACGGATGGAAAACGGCAGAAACGCTTTCATCCTATCATGTGGACAAGGTATTTATGTCCTGCAAGGGGATATCCATGGACAGGGGGATAACCGACGGGAACGACGAGACCGCCGGAATAAAGCAGACCATGATAGCATCTGCCGATAATGTTTATCTTGCAGCGGATATCTCCAAATTTGATAAAAAGGCTTTTTCACAGATATGCGGATTTGAGAGGATAAATACGGTGATCACCGACCGTGAACCGGACAGAGCATGGAAAGAGTTTTTTGCTGCTAATAGGATTGAACTGATCTATCCATGAGATAGGAACAAGGATTGCCGCCGATGAGAGGTCGCTTTGCGACGCGGCGGCAAGAAGGCAAGCCGCTTAGAGCGGCTCACAATAAAAGAGGTATGCATATGAGAACATTTGACAGCACACCGATGCCGAAAACTGAACGAATAAAAAAGCTTGTGGCGGATCTTTTTGCAAAGATGCCCGAGATAGAGCCTGCAAGAGCGGAGCTCATTACAGAATCCTATAAATCCACGGAGGGGCTTCCTGCGGTAACAAGAAAGGCGCTTGCTTTCAGGCATATATTGAACGGTCTTCCGATAGTGATCCGTCCCGGAGAGCTCATAGTCGGAAGCACAACTATAGCCCCGAGAGGCTGTCAGACATATCCGGAGTTTTCCTATGAGTGGCTTGAAGCGGAATTTGATACCGTGGAGCACAGAAGCGCGGATCCTTTCTATATTTCCGAAGAAACAAAACAGAGACTGCTGAAGGTAAATCCCTACTGGAAGGGAAAGACCACGAGCGAGCTTGCCAGATCCTATATGGCGCCGGAAACCATCCGGGCGATGGATCATAATTTCTTTACTCCGGGAAATTATTATTATAACGGCGTGGGCCATGTGAATGTACATTACGACAGGGTCATATATGAGGGACTTAAGGGGATAATGGCCCGGACATCAAAGGAGCTTGCGGGCGTAAAAGTATGCGATCCGAACTACGGAGACAAAAGGCGTTTCCTTGAAGCGGTGATAATATCCTGTCAGGCGGTGATAGATTACGCACACA
Organism: uncultured Lachnospiraceae bacterium; assembly: GCA_902783395.1. Lineage (GTDB taxonomy): Bacteria > Bacillota > Clostridia > Lachnospirales > Lachnospiraceae > NK4A144. The sequence continues at coordinate 349 of CACZRA010000181.1, read as the reverse complement.
GGTATTCCGAGCTTGCAAAGGAAGAGGCGGCAAAGGAGAATGATCAGAGGCGCAGGCAGGAATTGCTGAAGATAGCCGAGACCTGCTCGCATGTCCCCGAGAATCCCGCGCGTACATTTGAGGAAGGACTTCAGGCATTCTGGTTCGTGCAGCAGACAATTCAGATAGAATCATCAGGGCATTCCATATCTCCAGGAAGATTCGACCAGTATATGTATCCTCTTTATGAGCAGGATATCGAGGCAGGCACCCTTACGAGGGAGTATGCACAGGAACTCCTGGACTGTGTATGGGTAAAGCTGAACGATCTTAACAAATGCCGTGATGCGGCATCGGCAGAGGGCTTTGC
>CACZRA010000180.1 GCA_902783395.1 uncultured Lachnospiraceae bacterium | reverse complement strand
GCATTCAGGATCTTGGAGCGGCAGACGGACTTCTTCGGATCGGGTCAGTATCTGTCAATATCCTCCCTGTGGTAATGACGCTTATAAACTGTATTGCGGCTGTCATCTATACCCGTGGAACTCCTTTCCGGGAGAATATTCAGATCTATGTCCTTGCAGGTCTCTTTTTGATACTCCTGTATCCGTCCCCTTCGGGACTGGTGCTGTACTGGACGATGAATAATGTCTTTTCTCTTGTGAAAAATATTGTCCTGAAGGAGCCGTATGCAATGAGTGAGGATACGGAGAAAGCCCCTTCGCTGTTATTATACCTTGGCGGGACTGTGACACTTACCTGCCTTACGGGAGCAGTTATTCCATCCGCGCTGGTAGCCTCATCTCCTACCGATTTTGTAGAGCTGCTGGCATACAAAAACCCATCAACCTATGTGATCAGCACCTTATGCATATCGGCGGGATGTTTCCTTTTCTGGCTGTCTGTATTCTATGCCCTTGCATCTGACAGAGGGAAACGCCGGATATGCCTTGGCATATGGCTTTTGTGCGGCATAGCCTTGCTTGACTATTTCCTCTTTGCAAAGGATATGGGGATAATGTCATCAGAGCTTCAATATATTTCATTTCCTGTGTTTACCCTAAATGAGATGCTTGTTCAGATTATTGTTCTGGCCGCAGCGCTATTGGTCATGGTTGTAATCTGGAAGAAAAAAACGGGGATCATTGGCGTGATCTACGCGGCCGCCATTGTAAGCCTTGTTCTGTTCTCACGCTTTTACATAGTCAGCATAAACCGGGTGATATCCAATACGGATTTTAATGTTTATGATCTGTCGACGGAACCATACTTTAACCTTTCGACTAAAGGCAGAAATGTGGTGGTCATAATGCTTGACAAGGCTATTTCGGGATATGTGCCATACCTGTTTGCCGAACGGCCGGAACTCAGACAGAAATTTTCGGGCTTTACATATTATCCCAATACATTGTCTTTTGGCATGCATACGAATTTTACCTCCGCGGCATTGTACGGAGGCTATGAATACTCTCCCCTTGCGATGAATGAGAGGACGGATATGACTCTTGGAGAAAAACAGGATGAGGCTGTTTCAGTACTGCCGGTGCTTTTTTCTAATAAGGGATATGAAGCTACCGTGATCGATCCGCCTTATGCCGGGTATACATCCTGGCCGGATCTGTCCATATATGATGAATATCCGGGAGTGAAGGCTTTCCATGCAAGGGGGTATTTCTCCGTGAAGGAACGATATACCGGCGTTGAAAATTCAAGAAGACGATCCTTTTTTATGTACAGTCTGCTCAAAGTGAGTCCGATGCTGTTGCAGCCATATATATATGACGATGCAGAGTATCTGCGGGCGGAAAAACCGGGAAAAGTGAACTGGGATATCCTTACGAGCTGGGGAGTCCTTGCAAATATGAAAACCATGACAAAGATAAAGGATACGGATAGCAATACCTTTATGATCCTGGATAATGAGATGACACACGAGCAGACGGAATTCCAGCTGCCGGATTATAAACTCACCGGAAATGTGAACAATGACGGTCTGGAAAAAGGCTACAGAGTAGATGATAATGGCAACAGGCTCGAGATACCCGAAAGAAGAGATTATATTGAATATCATACCAACGCCGCTGCGCTTTTGATGCTGGGAGAATGGTTTGACCATCTTAAGAAATACGGGGTATATGAAAACACAAGGATAATAATAGTTGCTGATCACGGGGATAAGCTCGGAGATTTCCCGGAGCTCATCCTTGATGACGGTACGGATATGGAGCAGGTGAATCCGCTTTTCATGTTTAAGGATTTCGGTGACGGGGAATTTAAGATTTCCCACGAGTTCATGACGAACGCCGACACACCGGTCCTCGCCGTAAAGGATCTGATGCAGGATCCGGCGAATCCTTTTACAGGGGAGAAGATTGATGGGCATGAAAAGAATGATGACCTTCAGTATGTGACGCTGTCGCATTATTACTCAACCGTGGATCCGCCTAATACCGCGGGTGCAGTCAGATTTACGACTGATGACGAACCATGGTATTCTATTCATGACGACATATTTAACAAGTCTTACTGGAAGGAAGTGCCTGAGCCCGGGAAATAGCCATCGCTTTTATTATCAGAGAAAAAACGTGGATAACGGGAAGTTATGGTAAAATTCTGTTGGTAAAGTATCATTACATAAGAGAGGTGAAAAATGAGAGTAGAGGATTTTGCAGATGTTCTGGGAGCGGATTTTTATACAGGAGTGCCTGATTCACAGTTAAGGGCGCTTTGTGATTATCTTATGGATACATACGGCATAGATACCAGGCATCATGTGATAGCGGCTAATGAGGGCAACTGCACGGCGCTGGCGGCGGGATACAATCTGGCTACCGGGAAGGTACCGGTAGTTTATATGCAAAACAGCGGGGAGGGCAATATCATAAATCCTGTAGCTTCCCTGCTGAATGATAAGGTTTACGCGATCCCTGTGATATTTGTGGTCGGCTGGAGAGGCGAGCCCGGAGTACATGATGAGCCGCAGCATATATTCCAGGGCGAGGTTACCGTAAAGCTGCTGGAGGACATGGGAATACCGGTTTTTACGGTAAGAAAGGAGACCTCCACGCAGGAGTGCAGTGAGGTAATGGGACGGTTCAGGGAAGAGCTGGACAGGGGAAGGAATGTGGCTTTTGTCATCGCAAAAGGGGCTTTGAGCTATGACCATAAGGTTACTTATAAAAATGATAATATGATGTCAAGGGAGGAGATCATAAGGCATATCATAAAGGCTGCGGGAAATGACATGATAGTCTCTACCACGGGAAAGGCCAGCCGGGAGCTTTTTGAGATCAGGGAACAGGAGAACAGTGATCACGGACATGATTTTCTTACTGTCGGTTCGATGGGGCATTCCTCATCCATAGCGTTGGGGATCGCATGTAACAGTGAGAGAAGGATATGGTGTATAGACGGAGACGGGGCGGTTTTGATGCATATGGGAGCCATGGCAGTGACAGGCTCCGTAAGACCGAAGAACATGATACATATCGTGATCAATAACAGCGCTCACGAGACAGTGGGTGGGATGCCGACCGTAGCGGATAACATTGATCTTACGGCTGTTGCAAAATCCTGCGGATATCCCTGCACCGCCTGTGTGGATTCTGCTGACGCCCTT
>CACZRA010000179.1 GCA_902783395.1 uncultured Lachnospiraceae bacterium | reverse complement strand
TTCTTATTCGTCGTGGTAAACATGATACTTGTGAATGTCGTGGCCTTCCTTCTGGCTCTGCTTTGTACCTCCAAGATCAAAGGACTCGGCTTTTTCCGGGCTTCGTATTTCCTGCCTAACCTTATCGGCGGCATCGTGCTGGGCTACATATGGCAGTTCATATTCGCGAATGTGGTGACGAAGCTCACCATGGCTACTACAGGCAACAGATACTCGATGCTGGCTGAGACCGGCACGGCGTTCCTCGCGATAATCGTAGTGTATGTATGGCAGTATGCGGGCTATATCATGCTTATATATATTACGGGTCTTAATACGGTCCCGGGCGATGTGCTGGAGGCAGCTTCGATCGACGGGACCACTCCTACGCAGACGCTTTTCCTTATCAAGATACCGATGATAGCGCCGTCCATCACTATCTGTACATTCCTTACGCTGACATCGGCCTTCAAGCAGTTCGACGTGAACCTTGCGCTGACAAACGGCACCGGCTCCGTCGCTGATTTCATGGGTGCATATCTTACGAACGGCACCGAGATGCTTGCACTGAATATATACAACACCGCGGTGATAAAAGATAATTACGCACTGGGAGAAGCAAAGGCAGTGCTGTTCTTCATCATACTTGCCTGCGTATCCATCCTGCAGGTATGGATCTCAAATAAGAAGGAGGTGGAGCTGTAATGGGTAGAAAAGAAAAGACCTCTTCAAGAGTTATCCGCTTCATAATAGCGATCGTCATAGCAGTCTATGTGCTGTTCCCGTTCTATCTTGTTGTGATAAATTCCTGCAAGAAGACAAATGACATTACGGAAAATCCCATAGGGCTGAACGGCATCAGCTTCGGTCAGCTGATAAGTAATCTGGTGGACGTTATCAATAATACACACTTCCTTTTCTGGGACGCTTTCACCTGCTCGGTGGTGATCACCTTCCTGTCGCTTGTATTCCTCGCGGTATTCGGCGGCATGGCCGGCTGGGTCATATGCAGGAACAACAAAAAGAAGTGGGCTATGGGCATCTATTTCACCTTCATAGCTTCGATGATCATACCCTTCCAGGTGGTCATGCTCCCGCTCATCGCGACCTTCCGTGATGTCGGAAAGTTCGTGGGGATCTCGATGCTGCAGTCGATACCGGGCATAGTCTTTGCCTACTGCGGATTCGGCGGGGCGATGACTGTATTCATACTGACGGGATTCATCAAGGGGATACCCTATGACCTGGAGGAGGCGGCATCCATAGACGGCTGCGCCCCGGAGCAGGTTTATTTCCTTATCATATTCCCGCTGCTGAAGCCTGTCATTACCACGGTAACGATACTTAACGGCATGTGGATATGGAACGACTACCTTCTTCCTTCCATGATGCTGGGACAGAACGGGAGAGTAAAGACGCTGCCCGTTGCTGTGCAGGCATTCGTCGGCTCCTACGTCAAGGAGTGGAATATGATCCTTGCGGCCGCTCTGCTTGCCATAGTACCGATGATAATCATCTTCCTCTTCGCGCAGAAGCAGATCATGAGCGGAATGATAGAAGGCGCGGTGAAAGGGTAATTAAGTAACTGATTCTTTGTCTGCCCCGCTGCATTATAGCGGCGGGGCTTTTTTTGGGGATGGACTGCCATGACGGACTTTGAGAAAAGATTAAATGAGCATTATGATGAATTGAAATGGCTTTATTTTAGCCTGTACGGGGAGGATCAGCCTGCGCTTGATTACTTCTGCGGGATGCTGAAAAGGTACCACAGTGAACGCAGCCCAAAGCTTAAGAAGTGGGATAAGAAAAGGACTGCAGCTCCCGGATGGTACAAGGATAATAAACGCTTCGGCATGCTGATGTACGCGGACTGCTTTGCGGGGGACTTAAAGGGAGTCCGGGAGCATCTTCCATATCTGAAAGAAACGGGCATAAACTATCTGCATCTCATGCCCATACTGAAAAGCCCCGAGGGAAGGAGCGACGGAGGCTATGCGGTATCGGATTTCCGCGCCGTGGAGCCTAAGCTCGGGAGCATGGACGACCTGTCTGCCCTTGCCGGAGAGTGCCACGATGAGGGCATCAGCGTCTGCCTTGATTTCGTGATGAACCATACAAGCGAGGATCATGAGTGGGCGGTGAAAGCAAGGCAGGGAGACCCCGAGGCGCAGAGCCGTTACTTCTTCTATGATAACTGGGATATCCCCAATGAATATGAAAAGTATGTCCCGCAGGTGTTTCCTACAACTGCGCCGGGGAACTTCACCTGGTGCGAGGAGGCGCACAAGGTTGTGATGACGACCTTCTATCCTTACCAGTGGGACTTGAATTACAGGAACCCCGTCGTGTTTAACGACATGACAGAGAATATGCTTTATCTCTGCAACCGCGGCGTGGATATAGTGCGTCTTGACGCAACGCCGTATATCTGGAAGACGCTCGGCACCAATTGCCGTAACCTTCCTGAGGTACATACGCTTGTAAGGATGATGCATATCGCTGCTGACATAGTCTGCCCGGGTACATTGCTCCTGGGGGAGGTAGTGATGGAGCCGAGGGAAGTAGTGCCGTATTTCGGTTCGGTAGAAAAGCCCGAGTGCCATCTGCTCTATAATGTAACGACAATGGCAAGCACCTGGCATACGGTCGCAACAAAGGACGTGAGGCTTCTGTCGGACCAGCTTTCCAAGGTGTTCGCGCTGCCGAAGGATTATATTTTCCTGAATTACCTGCGCTGCCACGACGACATAGGCTGGGGACTGGACTATAATTACCTTAAGCCTTACGGGATAGAAGAGGTATCGCATAAAAAATACCTTAATGATTATTTCCGCGGATACATATACGGAAGCGAATCAAGGGGGGAGCTTTATAATGATGATCCGAGGCTCGGCGATGCGAGGCTGTGCGGAACGACGGCTTCACTTTGCGGCATAGAAGCGGCAGAATACGAGCGCGACAACGCAAAGCTTGAGAAGGGGATAACCCTTGACATCATGCTGCATGCCTTTCTTCTTACGCTGTCGGGCATACCCGTGCTTTACAGCGGGGATGAGATAGGCCAGCTCAATGATTACGCCTACCATGAGGAGCCGCTTAAATGGGATGACAGCAGGTATCTGCACCGGGGAAGCTTTTCTTGGGAAGATGCAAAGAAGCGGACAAAGAATACAACGAGAGAGGGCAGGATCTTTAAGGCGATAAAGAAGCTTCGGACTTTACGTTCCGGGCATGCTGTTTTTGACAGTGAAGCCGACACATGGGTAATCGATGTTTGGAATAACTCAGTGCTTGCATTGGGAAGATATCATGATGGAGAAAAGATGATCTCATTCTTTAATTTCAGTCCGGAACCCCAGACAGTGCATACGGCGGAAAACGAAGAATACACAGATATGCT
>CACZRA010000178.1 GCA_902783395.1 uncultured Lachnospiraceae bacterium | reverse complement strand
GGAACAGCGGCTCCGTCATGATAAATATGTATCCTTTCAAAGCCTTCAGCATCGAAAAAAATATCAAGCCTGTCCGGATCGAACCGGACTCCCGAATACCCCATGGCGCAGAGTATGCGTCCCCAGTTCGCGTCATTTCCGTACATTGCAGCCTTTGTAAGGCTTGAAGTGATCACGGATTTGGCAAGGATCTTCGCGCTTTTCCTGTCGGCTGCATTGATCACTTTGCATGTGATGAGCTTTGTAGCTCCCTCTCCGTCGCCCGCAAGCTGCCTTGCAAGGTTTTCCGAAACAAAGAACAGGGCTTCCTTAAAGAGCCTGTAATCCTCCTCAGAGGAAACCTCAGGATTGCCCGCTTCTCCGTTTGCCATGACCACCAGCGTATCATTTGTTGATGTATCTCCGTCGACCGAGATCATATTGAAGGTATCCTGAACGACCTCAGACAAAGCCTTCTGCAGCAGCTCCTTCGAAACTGACAGATCGGTCGTGATGAACGCCAGCATGGTCCCCATATCAGGGTGGATCATACCGGATCCCTTCGCCATACCGCCCAATATAACTGTCCTTCCGCCGATCTCAAATTCGACGGCACACTCTTTGGGGTGGGTATCGGTCGTCATTATCGCTCTTGCGGCATCATTTGCCGCCTCCCTGCTGTCTGACAGACTGTCCTTAAGCTTTTCCACACCCTTAAGTACAGCCGGCATATTAAGCTGCGGACCTATCACGCCTGTTGAGCCTATAAGAACCTCTTCTTTATCAAGGCCCAGAATACCGGCGGCTTTCACGGCTGTCTCTTCGCAATGCTTAAGTCCCTCTTCTCCGGTTCCGGCATTAGCTATTCCCGTATTGACTACGACCGCGCGGACACTCCCCGTGCCCTGTCTTACTATCCTCTGGTCCCAAAGCACCGGTGCAGCTTTTACGACATTGCCCGTGAAGGTTCCCGCTGCAACACAAGGCTTATCCGAATAAACCATTGCCATGTCAAGCCTGTTCTCATACTTGACCCCTGCCATGCATCCTGCAGCCATAAAGCCTTTTGCGGCCGTTACTCCGCCGTCTATAACCTTCATATAAGCTCCGGATCTTATTTAAGAAATCTCATCTTGTTGCCGTCACGCGTGCTCTTCTTGGCTTCAGGCTTGGGCGCCTCGTCCTTTTTGATAGCTGAACTGAGCGAATTAACCATGTCAGCCTTACATTTCTCACAGTATCTGCCGCTTGTGATGGCCGCACCGCACTTCTCACATACTATGGCACCGTCCGATACGGAGAGCTCGAGTCTCTCCTCCTTGATCCACTGCCTGATCTGCTTTTCGGAGACCTCACATTCCTCTGCCACCTGTATCACAGTCGCGGTCTTATTTTCACGAATGAATTCCTTTACCTTCTGGAATTCCTTTTCCACCTCTTCCTTACATGCATGGCAGAGCCTCTCTCCGCCGACGTAATTAAAAAACTTTCTGCATCTCGAACATGTCTGGACTTCCATAACCTCTCTCCTCTCCTTTTTACAAGCTTTTTATCCTCTATGCATTAAACTTTACAATATTGTCCGTATTAAGGGTGAAATCATAATAATTCAAATCATCCCTTTTTGTCCACCCTATTTCCTTCCAGAAAGCATTGCCCACATCATTATGCGTAAAGGCTATCAGGGCTACCTTGTTTATCCCCTCATCCTGGAGGGCCTTCATGCACCTGACCACCATGGCTTTTCCTATACCCCTCTTCCTGTAATGCTCTTCCACGCATACATGATAAAGAGTCCCCCTTCGTCCGTCATGTCCGCAAAGGATCGCTCCCACGACATGTCCGTCCTCATAAGCGATAGTTGAAAGCCCCGGATTTCTCTCAAGAAATCTTCTTACCCCTTCCTCGGAGTCATCAATGCTCCTCATGGCGAATCCTTTGATAGTATACCATAACGAGGTCACATCTTCATAATCCGATATCCTCATTTCCCTTATTTCCATCAGGGCACCATAGGTATCATATCGATACCCTCCTCCTCCGGAAAACCGAACATCACATTAAAGTTCTGTACTGCCTGTGAGGCGGCTCCCTTTTCAAGATTATCCAAAGCTCCCATCATTATGATGTTCCCGGTACGCTCATCTGTCTTAAAACCGATATCCACATAGTTGCTGCCCTCGACAAATCTTGTTTCGGGACATACATCCTTTTTAAGGACTCTTATGAACTTTTCATTCGAATAATATTTGTCAAATATTAATTTTATATCTTCATAAGATGCGTTCCCGGCCAGTCTGGCCGTTTCTGTTGCGAGTATGCCTCTGTGCATGGGGATCAGATGCGGGGTAAACTGAAGCGTGACACTGCTTCCGTATGCATAGCCGAGCTGTTCCTCGATCTCGGGAGTATGTCTGTGGTTTGTTACCCCGTAGGCCTTTGCGGTTTCATTCACCTCACAGAAGAGATTCGCAACCTTTGCCCCTCTTCCCGCGCCCGATACTCCGGAAAGCGCATTGATTATGATACTGTCCTTTTCTATAAGATGCTCCTTCATAAGCGGATATGCCGTGAGTATTGAACAGGTGGTAAAGCATCCCGGATTGGCAAGAAGCCTTGCATCGCGTATCTTTTCCCTGTTTATCTCCGTAAGACCGTATACTGCCTCGTTCAGAAGCTCCGGAGAATGATGCTCTATCCCGTACCATTTTTCATATACCGATACATCCTTTATCCTGTAATCGGCAGACATGTCTATTATCCTGCACTGATCGAGTATATCTCCGGTCAGTTCTCCCTGGAGGTATCCCTGGGGCGTCGCGGTAAATATCACATCTACGTCACGGGACATCTCCCTTATGCTGATATCTCCGCAATCCTTTTCTATCAGTTCAAAAAGATTCCTGAATATGTCCTCATACGGCTGCCCCGCATAGCTCCTTGAAACCAGCCACTTTATCTCGACATCCTTATGCCCTGTAAGAAGCCTCGCTATCTCCGCTCCCGCATATCCTGTCGATCCGATTATCCCTGCCCGTATCATTTTCTGTTCTGTTTCCTCTCCGCATATTCCGCGTATTTTTTTGTAATTGCCTTCTTGTCAAATATCCCGAATTTCATAACAGCTCCGTCCGACATCTTAAAGCTGTTACCGGTCTTTGATACTACCTGTCCCATGTTTATGACCGTATCCTTTGACAATATCATGAACTCGTCAGGATCAAGCATGCCGCAAAGGGACGCCAGATCTGTCATGGCATGAAACGATCTGTCCCCTTCAAGGGCTACAGCTACATAATATCCCCGTGATATCGCATACAGGATCTCCTCATTCTTCACATAGGCCGTACCCTTTTCTCCCCGGAGCTCAATGCGCGGCCCCCTGTTTTTACGGACCTCATCGGCCAGATCTATGAGCCTTGAAAAATCCTTCTGCCACATTGGCTTTGGTATAAAGGATATCCCCTCCTCATCACCGTATTTGGCGCGGTAGTCTATTTTATCATAATACAGGACGATCTTCCCCTCAGCCCCACGGCGCAGAAGATCGACCGCAACCATCATACCATCTCTTGTAGTAGCAGTCACATCGATGAGTATCAGATCGTATTTCATGAAATACGGGAGCAAAGCCTCTTCGCTCCCGTATGAATCATAATATATCACCTCCCCGTTCTTAACGCGTTCATCCCTTTCCCTTGCCAGCAGTCTTTCCGACTGCTTTCTGTCAGCGGGATCATCGTCAAGAACCGCTATAAAAACAGCCATATCCTATTTCTTTCCGGTTGCCCTCTTCGCTGCTTCCTTTGCCTTTGCCGCTGTCTTTTTCGCAGCGCTCTTTGTCTTTGCCGCCGTGGTCTTTGCAGCATCCTTTGTTTTGCCGGCAGCACTCTTCGCCGCACTCTTTGCCTTTGAGGCGGTTTTCTTTGCCGCGCTCTTTGTTTTCTCCGCTGTAGCCTTGGCAACGGTCTTTGTCTTTGCTGCAGTAGCCTTCGCAACACTCTTTGTCTTTGTCGCGGTAGCCTTTGCAGCTTTTTTTGCTCCCTTCGCTGTCTCCGTGGCTGCGAGCTTTGCGCTCGTTGCCGCGGTGGGAGATTTATGATGCGCCTTTCCGGAGCTCTGCTGCATCTTCAAAGCCCTTACCCAGGTTGAGAGACCGAAGAGAGTGATAAACCCGCTCGCATCCTTATGGTCATACAGATCACCCGTCGTAAAGCTTGCTATATCCTCATCATAGATCGAGTAGGGAGATGTCTCGCCTGCCTTGATTATATTGCCCTTATATAATCTGAACGTAACCTCTCCGGTCACATACTCCTGAGTGGATCTGATAAATGCCACCAGAGCATCCGCAAGGGGAGTGAACCACTTACCCTCATATATCGTCTGGGCAAGCTCTTCACCGATCTTCCTCTTAACCCTCATCGTCTCGCGGTCAAGCACAAGCTCCTCAAGCTGTTCATGCGCCGCATAGAGTATGGTTCCGCCGGGAGTCTCATACACTCCCCGGCTCTTCATGCCGACGACCCTGTTTTCCACTATATCTATGATACCTATGCCGTGCTTTCCTCCGAGCACGTTAAGTGTCCGGATGACATCGGAAACCTTCATTTTCTGGCCGTTTACCGCTACCGGGATACCCTTTTCAAACTTCATCGTGACATATTCTCCCTTTGCGGGAGCCTTCTCCGGCGTAACACCCAGCACAAGGAGTTTGTTGTAATCAGGCTCCGCTGCGGGGTCCTCAAGCTCCAGTCCCTCATGACTGATATGCCAGATATTCCTGTCACGGCTGTATGAATCGGATGCCGAAAAAGGAAGCGTGATGCCATGATCCCTTGCATATACGATCTCGTCCTCTCTCGACTGCATAGTCCATTTCGGATCTCTCCAGGCTGCTATTATCCTTATATCGGGAGCAAGTGCCTTGATGCCGAGCTCAAACCTTATCTGATCATTGCCCTTGCCTGTAGCTCCGTGACATATAGCGGTCGCATGCTCTTTTCTTGCCACCTCCACAAGCCTCTTTGCGATAATGGGTCTTGCAATGGATGTTCCGAGCAGGTATTTATTCTCATAAACGGCATGTGACTGTACGCAGGGTACTATGACATCATCGCACATCTCATCGGTTACATCTTCAATATAAAGCTTCGCGGCTCCTGAAGCCTTCGCCCTCTCCTCGAGTCCGTCAAGCTCATTTCCCTGTCCGCAGTCTACGCAGCAGCAGATAACTTCATAATCATAGTTCTCCTTCAGCCAGGGGATTATGACCGTGGTATCAAGCCCTCCCGAGTACGCCAGTATTACCTTTTCCTTCTTATCCATCAGACTCCTCCTTATATAGAAAACTTTTTTGGTTTCAGAATGAGACTATTATCCCTCCATCGGATGCATAGAGGCTGCTGATCCCCGACGTATCGAGTATCATGGTCGCCTTGAATTCCGCTTTTGAAATAAAATCCGCCAGCACACCGCAGGCCCTCTCATAGCAGTTGCAGTGATTTATGATAAGTATCCTGTCTTTGGTATCCATGATACCATCAAGTGATATCTCAACCATCTTTTTAAGCGCGTTCTTTATCCCTCTCTGCAGAGCCGCAGGCTCTACCGCTCCGTTCACTCCCTTGCAGACAGGCTTAAGATTAAGCACATTCGCAGCAAATGCTTTTGCGTTGGAAAGCCTCCCGTTCTTCCTGAAGACCTCAAGGGACTCCAGTACAAAATATGTATTAAGACGGGCTATGTAATCCTCGCTCTTTTCAACGATCTCATCAAACGAGCAGCCGGCTTTATACAGTTCATTGACCTTGAGCGCGATCTGCGCCTCTCCGCCGGAAGCGGTCTTTGAATCAAATACATGGATCCGGCGTGTAAAGGAAGTACCGTCATTCCCGTGGTCCTCTTCATACAGCTCACGTGCGAGCTCGGCTGAATTGAAGGACCCCGAAAGCGAGCTTGACAGTGTAATAACAAATACCCACTCTTCCTCCGCAGGCTCCCCGCTGCCCTCATATGCCTTGAGATAGCTCTCGGGGGACGGGCACGAAGACCTCGGAACACCCCTGCACTCGGAAAGGAGTCTTAAAAAGCTCTTCTGGTCAAAGGTTTCATCGTCAACAACTTCATGATCATCAACAGTAAGGATAAGAGGTACATTCTCACATTTTACCTCCTTCTTCAGCTCCTCAGGAAACTCACAGCAGCTGTCGGCTATTATCCGCAATCCCATAAAAACCTCCTGTTATGAAACAAACAGTGCTCCGGATATTGAAACAAATCAATCGTTTTTAATCCTGTACGTTGTGACACATATCCGGGAAACATGTGTCACAATCCTGCATAATACGGTTTTGAAAAAATGATGCATTTTCAAAACCTGAACCATGTCAGGTCAGATATATCACCTGAAATCTGTCCGCCGTCCTGCCGAAGACATCCCTTGCGAGAGCATGATCCGAGAATACATCCATAATGATGAGCATGGGTAATTCTCTTGAAAACGCCTCTTGTATCCTGGAGGTTTCATGTCCCGATTCCTCGGTTGCGGCCTGTATATATTTTCTGGCTCCTCTTATGACTCTGAGCTGCCTTCTTTCTATTTCAACTCTTTTTTTGAAATTCTCCAGAGCATCCGATGCCTCTCCGACACGGTCTGCATCGACCGATACCTCTTTGATATGCTCACCTATCTCATTGACAACAGCCATAACAGCTTCATATTCCTGTCTGCTATCATCCGCCGCTCCGCGCAATCCGTCAAGCTTTTTTTCCTGTCTGCGTCTCCACTGCCGCCTCAGATAAAAGACAACGAGAGCAAAAAGAAGCAACAGAAATCCGTCATATATCGTATCAAACGAACCGTTCACGGCACCGGGAAGCTCAAATCTGAACACGACTCCAGCAAGAACAAATCCGAGTCCGCCCATAAGGCAGATAAGAGCAAGCGAAAGGCTCAACAGATGCTGTGTATTCTGTTTCCTTACGTTCTGTACCTTGTTTACCCTGTCCTCAGCCTCATCCATGACCGTCTTCTTCTCTTCCATGGTCTTAATGGCCTCGGCCTCCTGCTCCCTTAATACCTTTACCTCGTCACTCTTCTGCTTGCAGCGCTTAAGCTCCTCCTGAAGCTCATACTGCTTCTGTTCCTCCTTGTATCTCGCCTCCTCCGTAACTCTGGAGCCCCCTCTGGTCAGCTTTGTCTCGGCTCTGGCAAGAGTTTCAAGGCATCTCTTGGAAAGGGTCCTTTCTTCCTCCGCATTCATGAGAGACATGAGAAGATTCCTTTCATGAAGGGTATAATCATCATAAGTCGACCCGTCTATTATGGTCGCATTCGTAACATACTGCTCTCTCGTGACCCCGAGCAGATAATCGGGCGTAAATCCCATGGGAACACCGTCAGCTTCCGATATGAATTTAAGGGTATCCGCCGCACTGTCGTATGCTCCGAAGGTTCTGGTTATCGTGTATTCACGCCCCTCCGCACTGACTGTCATCGAGCCTCCGAAGGCAGTATCTCCCCTCGGGACATACTGCGCCCTGATCTTATTCTGTCCCTCAAGTCCGAAGATCATGGCTATGATAAATTCGGATATGGCTGACCTGTCCCAGACGGTTCCGACCTCCTTGATATTCATCCCATGCGTAAACACATAGTCTGCATTTCTCAGGTTTCCGAATCCGTCTATGTGGAGACTCAGTATCTTCAAAATACATCTCCTCCCGATATGGCTGTTATCCCTGCCCTGATGATATCCTTCTTAAGGTCAAGCGACTCATTCCCCTCGCTCACTCTCTTTATGAATCTGTCTCGCAGAGAATTCTCGGTAAGACTCTCCGCATCCACATCAAACACTATCTCGTCGGTTACCGATACGGCAAAGAATTCCCTGGCCAGCACCTTTTCAAGGGCTTTGTTGTCAATTATATGATTCAGGTCCATGGTCCCTGTAAGGTTAACGTGTACCATGGCCGCACCGTTTATCCCGGGCTGTACACCGAGTTCCCTTCTTGCGTTTTCTATAACGGCTTCGGAGCCCCCCACACCGGTGATATCGACCTCAACCTCATAGCAGAGCCTCTTTCCGCTGCGGACGAATACTGGAGACAGCCTTTTTCCTGCGGTATATATCTCCATGAAGCCCTTATTTCCGCCCTCATCAAAGGCAAGGGCTTCCAGAGAACCGGGAGCGCAGAAATATCCTCCGCCCCTAAGCTCCCCGTGTCTGTATGTCCTCTCAAGCCCGAGTCCGAGATAGGATATCCCCCTCTCCTCAAAGCCTCTTATATTGAGCAGGCCCGATGCCAGCACTATGTTAAGATGCTTGTCGTCAAACAGGGGGAGCTTTGAGGCTTCATATACCCCGTATATGTCAACGTCATCAATATTCACCTTCTTGTCCAGCTCGCTCAGGATGCGGAAATTGGCCGGCAGGTATTTCTCTACCGAAAAGAACGCTGATTCATACGAATTACCCGGAAGCAGTACAAAAACCACCCCCGGAGCACTCTTCATAGCCGTATACACTCGGTCGATCGTGGTCCTGGAAATATGCTCCGCATCTATGAGACCGCCCGTTATCATGACCGCCCGCACATCTTCGGATATGGCAAACTCTATCATCTGCTCAAATGATGATATGATCTCCTGCTTCCTTGTCGCGGATTTCTCCTGCGGAAGGATCCCTCCGAACGGTATGTCAAGATGTATGTCAGAAACATGTATAAGCTTCACTGTCTATTCGGCTCCGTTCTCGGCTTCTCCTGCTCCCGCGCCGGCCTGCAGAGCCTGAAGCGCGAGCGCCTGGGCAAGAGCGTCGGTATCTATCGCAGCAGTGTTTTCTGTCGTTTCGGCCGTATCAGGCGCAGTCTGCTCCTGTTCCTGTGTCTGTCCGGTATCCTCTGCCGCCGCGCCGTTGCTAAGATTGCTCCTTGCTTTGTCGGCATACTGGGAATCAGCCATTTCATTCACTATCCTGCTGTAAGCCTGGGTAGCATGTACGCTGTCTCCCGCCTGCTTATAGCTCTCGGCCAGATAGTACCAGGCCTCATCATCAAGAGGAGCTATCTCTGTAGCTTTCAGCAGATCCGCTATCGCAGCCTGATACTGCTGATTCTCAAACTCCTCGCGTCCTCTGTCTATATATGTGCGCGCAGCTCTCGATGCCACGTCATTGTCAAGATAATTGTACAGATCCCTGAAGGCCTGTGAATAAATGGTCGGATCAAGTCCGCCTATGGATTCTATATTGAGGCTCACGGCGTTTGCGGAGGCAGATCCGACCGGTATCAGCGCAAGCATGGCTTCCGTCCCCGTAACGTCATTGGGATCCTTGATATAGTTCAGCGCCGCCTCGGCAAGATGATCGTATCTCTCCGCCATGCCGGAATTGCCCGCAAGATCTCCGATATTGCCCTTCAGCTCATTATTTTCCGACTGCAGGGCTTCTATCCGTTTCTGCTGTTCCTCTATATCAGCGTTTTTTACGTTCAGCTCATCACTTACCTCCTTGAGCTGATCGTTCATTTCGTTATTCGCGCTCCTGATACGCGCCGGCAGCACAAGGAAAAGCATCAGAAGAATGCCTATCACGGCTCCTATAACTATGTTGAGCAGAGTGGAGGAGCCTCCCCTTTCCACGGAATTGACAGGCTGGATTATGGTCTCGTTGCCGCTCGTATATGTTATCGCATCCGTACTCGCCCGTGGCTCGGAGCGTCTCCTTCTAAGCCCCGTACCCTCTCCCGAGTATCTTTGAGCTATCCCCTCCTCAGCCTCCTTCAGGTAATAAAGAACCCTTGTATTATTCCTGTCTATCTTGAGCGCCTGATTCAGTATCCTCTTAGCTCTGTTGTACTCTTCCGCCTGCAGATACAGCAGTCCCAGAAGCTCGTACGCAACGACGAGATTCGGGTTCATCTGAAGCACCTTTTTCAGCTGGATCACGGAAAGGTCAAGGCTTCCCTGTCTGGCATAGGCAAGAGCCTGATTGTATTTCTTTATCGAATGGTTTATCGTGTCAAGCCGGCCCGGATTGCTCTGGATCTCCTCCATGAAGTCATCGGCAACATTCTTGTCCGGCTTCATGTTTTTGCTCACTACCCACTCAGCAAAGGCCGCAACAGCCTCACCCATCTCGAAATATACAAGCCCGAGCAGATTCCTGGCTTCTATATTCGTACGGTTCAGCTTAAGGCATGCCCTCAAAGACACAACAGCACCCGAGAGATCCCTTACCCTGGCCTTTGTCAGGCCATCGTTATAATACTGGTTTGAGGTCCATATTATCCGTCTGTATTCCCTTATATCGGCACCGCAGTTGGTGCAGAACGGATTGATCGTCAGCTCGGCCCCGCAGTTATAACATCTCATTGTATAATGGTTCTCTCCTCCAGATGGACGATAAGATCCACCATATCGGTCACATCAAGAGCCCTTATGGTACTCTCGGCATCCTCCACCTCAGGGGAGGGGTGAAATTTTTTCAGTTCCTCGTCAAAATCTATCATCACTTTGTCCTATTTCTTCAGTCCTGCTATCCTGTCCTTTACCTCGGCCATCATCTTCTCATATGAAGCAAGCTTCTCCTTTTCTTCGGCTATCTTGCTCTCCGGAGCTTTTGAAAGGAACCGCTCATTTGAAAGCATCGCATTTGAGCGCTTAAGCTCACCCTCAAGCCTCTTTTCCTCTTTTTCAAGACGCGATATCTCTTCACCTATGTCAATAAGCTCCGCGAGCGGGATATAGACTGTCGCATCACCCGTAACAACCGATACGGCATCGTCGGGTATCCCGTTTTTATCGGTCTGATAGGTGACCTTCGGTGCATTGATAAGTGCCTTGAAATAAAGCTCACCGTTCTTAAAGCTTTCAAGCACGCTCTCATCGTCTGATACGACAGCAGCTTCGGCAGCGCGTTTAGGCGGTACATTCATGGAAGCCCTTACATTCCTGACTCCTTTTACGGCACTTCTTATGATCTCTATGCTCTTCTCGTCCTTTGCAAAATCAAGCGCTTTGTCATATGCCGGCCAGTCCGATATCATTATCGATTCGTCCATGGCATCATCGGCGGTCTCTTCCTTTACCGTGCAGTATATCTCCTCAGTTACAAAAGGCATGTACGGATGCAGCAGCTTAAGAGATGTCACAAGCACCTTCTTCAAAGTGTAGAGAGCCGCGTTCTGGGATGCGGCATCGTCGGTATTGTAAAGCCTAGGCTTAACCATCTCTATATACCAGTCGCAGAGCTCACTCCAGATGAAATCATAGATCTTTGCGGCAGCAACACCGAGCTCATATTTTTCCATGTTGTCGGTGACTTCGCCTGCAATGCGGTTCATTCTGGAGAGAATCCAGCGGTCTACGGGAGCAAGGTCATCCCCGGCAGGCTCCGTGACCGTCTTGCCGTCCATGTTCATGAGAATGAAGCGGGAGGCATTCCAGATCTTATTCGCAAAGTTTCTTGCAGCCTCTACCTTTTCATAAGAAAACCTCATGTCATTTCCCGGTGAATTTCCGGTTATCAGCATAAAGCGCAGGGCATCCGCGCCGTACTTATCTATGACCTCAAGGGGATCTATTCCGTTCCCCAGAGATTTGGACATCTTGCGTCCCTTCTCGTCACGTACAAGGCCGTGGAATAACACCGTCTTAAAGGGTTCCTTCCCCATCTGCTCATAGCCTGAGAATATCATCCTTATCACCCAGAAAAAGATGATGTCATATCCCGTGACCAGTACATCGGTGGGATAGAAATACTTGAGTTCCTCTGTGTCATCAGGCCATCCGAGGGTGGAGAAGGGCCACAGCGCGGATGAGAACCAGGTATCCAGGGTATCGGGATCGCGGGTCAGATGATCATGTCCGCACTTGGGGCAGACCTTAACCTCTTCTCGCGAGACCGTGAGCTCACCGCACCTGTCACAGGTGTAGGCCGGTATCCTGTGCCCCCACCAGAGCTGTCTCGAAATACACCAGTCGCGGATCTCATAGAGCCACTTCAGATATACCTTGCTGAATCTTTCAGGAACGAACTTCATGCGTCCGGATTCAACAGCTTCGATCGCAGGCTTTGCGAGTTCCTTCATCTTTACGAACCACTGATCGCTCATCATAGGTTCAACGGCACTGTGGCATCTGTAGCATTTACCGACCGGTATTACCATGTCCTCGGTCTTAACCAGGAATCCGCCTTCTTCGAGGTCCTTTACCCATGCTTTTCTGCACTCGTATCTGTCCATGCCCGCATATTTGCCTGCGTATTCATTCATCGTGGCATCATCGTTCATGCACGAGATCATCTCAAGATTATGTCTCTGCCCTACTTCAAAGTCGTTAGGGTCATGAGCCGGTGTGATCTTAACAGCGCCTGTACCCTTCTCAGGATCCGGATACTCATCAGCTATAACCGGGATCTCCCTTCCGACTATAGGAAGAATGACCGTCTTTCCGACGAGGTCCTTATATCTCTCATCACTCGGGTGAACAGCAATAGCGATATCTCCGAACATAGTCTCAGGTCGGGATGTAGCTACGGTGATACCTTCGCCTCCGTCCTTTGCAGGATACCTGAAATACCAGTACTTTCCGTTTTCATCCTCATGCTCTACTTCCGCGTCAGACAGCGATGTCTTGCAGCACGGGCACCAGTTGATGAGGCGGTTACCCTTGTAGATCCATCCCTTTTCATAAAGGTTGATGAAGAACCTTACTACGGCCTTGTTGCACTGCTCATCCATGGTAAAACGCTCGCGCTTC
>CACZRA010000177.1 GCA_902783395.1 uncultured Lachnospiraceae bacterium | reverse complement strand
TTGCGCACATAAATATGATATAGATGTAAGCAAGCTTATGCGCTCTTACCTTTATTTACAAAATGTCCACCTCGAAAATTCCTGCGGCCTTTTCTCGGTGTACCGGTGGTGCCTGTCGGCACCGCCTTGCGCACATAAATATGATATAGATGTAAGCAAGCTTCCATCTATATCATATTTATGTGCGCATTTTGTTTGATATTCATGCTGAGACGTCCATATTCATGCCGGGAAGGAGCTGCGCATCCATCTTCTTCCTTGCCTTCATGTACGGACTTTCCTCCTCATGACTGTACTCGATCTTGGTATTTGTCTCGCCGCCCGATACATAGGTCCTTCCGCACTCAGGGCATATCGCTGTATGAATGGATACAGATGCCTGCAGCACCTTGCCGTTATCCTTTGCCGCCTTCTCATAAGCATTTGCCACATGCTCCTGCTCATGCGCGCGGACCCTTGAGGCTGCAGCCGTAGGAGAAATATGCTGCGCGCTCTTGAATGAAACCATTTCATCCGAGCCGTCCTGATACTTACGTTCCTTACAGGTCTGACACTCTGCGGGAGATACCTTCTTACCGGGCTGTATCTCCGTAGACTCACCGGGATTGACTATAGGCTTTGTATCTTCAGCCTTTCCAACTCCCCCTGACGCACCAAGAGCACCGGCAGCACCCTGTGCTCCGATGTCCGATCCTCCGTTCATACCGGGACCCATGCCCCAGACTCCGTATGTACCGAATGATCCGCTCCCGCTTATAGGACTGATCATATGATCACCGCCTTTCAGATGCCCGGCCGTCAGTAGAACCTTATCCTGCTGATGACCTTTCCAAATGCTTTGGCCTTCGTGTTAAACTCTTCCTCCGAAAGCTCCGGTGTTATAAAGGCAATCTCATCTTCAAGTTCGCCTATAGATATTGTATCAAGAAATCCCTCCGGTGAAAAGACCCTATTTGCATTTCCTTCATCCTCTGTAAGTATCCTCACCAGATATTTTCTCTTAACACTGTCATTTGAGGCAAGTGCCAGCTTCTCGTCATGCTTCCACCCACAGTAGGCCCGTTTGCCGTCATGCCTTGCCGCTCCTATCACATCAGCCACAACAGCAGAAGCCGTAGGAAGCGATCCTGCACCTGCTCCGGTAAACACGGCGTCTCCCAGCATATTCCCATGGACATAAACCGCATTCATCACCCCGTTTATCGGATACAGCGGATGTGACGGATCCACAAGAAACGGCGCAACATAGGCTCTTACTCCGTCTTCCGTCCTCTTCGCCTCAGCCAGAAGCTTTACTGCATATCCGAGAGTCGAAGCATACTTTATATCCTCCGCAGTGATATGCCTGATCCCTTCCGTATATATATCCCTGTAGTCTACCGAACTTCCGAATACGATAGAGGCAAGGATAGCAAGCTTCCTGGCGGGATCAAATGCATCTATATCCGCGCTCGGGTCACGCTCCGCAAAACCGTTGGCCTGCGCCTGCTTCAGAACCTTTCCGAATCCGGTTCCCTTCTCAGCCATCTCCGTAAGGATAAAGTTGGTCGTCCCGTTCAGTATACCTGTGATCTCATCTATATCATCCGCCGTAAGACAATCATTCAGGGCACGGATGATAGGTATGCCTCCCCCGCAGCTCGCCTCAAAGAAATAGTTCACATCGTTTTCCCTGGCGGTCTTCATGAGCTCAAGGCCATGCTCAGCCACAAGCTCCTTATTTGACGTGCAGACGTTCATTCCCTCCTCAAGGCATCTTTTTGTGAAATCAAATGCAGGATTTATCCCGCCCATAACCTCTATTACGATCTTAACCTCAGGATCACCTATAATATCCTCAAAATCATGGGTGAGAACCTTTTCCACGGGATCACCGGGAAAATCTCTGAGATCCAGCACGTATTTTATTTCTATTTCCTGCCCCGCACGTTCATTTACAAGCCGGCTGTTTGATTTGATCACATTAAAAACGCCGCTTCCCACCGTGCCGTATCCGAGTATTGCCGCCTTTATCATCTTATCTGCTGTCCTCTTTCCTGTTTACGTTTATCCATTTTAAATATGCATTTATGAAAGGATCTATATTTCCGTCAAGCACCGAATCAGCCTGAGCCACCTCGCAGTCTGTACGAAGATCCTTTACAAGCTGGTACGGCTGAAGAAAATAAGATCTTATCTGGGAACCCCAGGCATTATCCTTCACTTCGCCCCTTATCTCCGAAAGCTTTTCCGCATTATTCTCCTTAGCCAGCATATACAGCTTGGATTTCAGTATCTGCATGGCTTTGTCCTTATTCTGGAACTGGCTCCTCTCATTCTGGCAGGTCACTACTATACCCGTAGGGAAATGCGTGATGCGGATAGCGGACGATGTCTTATTGATATGCTGTCCGCCCGCCCCCGAGGATCTGTAGGTGTCAATCCTGATATCATCCGGCTTTATATCGATATCTATATCCTCTTCAATGTCCGGCATGACATCTACCGAAACAAAGGATGTCTGACGCTTTCCCTGTGCGTTGAAGGGCGAGATACGTACAAGTCTGTGCACGCCCTTTTCCGATTTCAGAAATCCGTATGCATTAAGTCCGTTCACCTGAAACTCCACGGATTTAATCCCGGCCTCATCCCCGGGCAGCATATCCAGCTCGTCTATCTTATAACCATGTCTGTCAGCCCATTTTCCGTACATACGATAGAGCATCGATGCCCAGTCACAGGACTCCGTCCCGCCCGCTCCGGCGTTGATGTTTATGATGGCGTTTGCGTCGTCATACTTTTCGGAAAGGAGCGTCGCGGTTTTCATCTCATCGAAACGCTGTCTGAATCCATCAAAATCAGATTTTATTTCGACGATCATCGATTCGTCATTTTCATCGTTAGCCATGTCAATAAGATCCAGCATATCCGTATATCTGGTCTCCAGCTCGGTATATCCCCTGACATCATTCCTGAGATCTCCCAGAAGCTGCGAATCCTTCTGACTCTTCTGCGGATCATCCCAGAAACCCGGCTCCTCCATCAGCCGCTCAAGCTCCGCTATACGGTTTTTCTTGCTCTCCAGATCAAGCGATGCCTTAAGCTCGGAAAGCGGCCCCTCATACTCTTTTATTTCAATTTTCAGATTATCCAGTTCAACCATTATCTTTTCAAATCAATACATAATATTTGCCTGACGCCCCGGGGGAATCCGGCATGCTTCACACGCCCTCTCAGGACATACCGCAACAGTTCTTATATTTCTTCCCGGAACCGCATGGACAGGGATCATTAGGATATACCTTCTTATCCGCTCTGGTCTTGGGTCCCTTCTTTACCGTATCATCCTTGTTCGTACCGGTGACCTTGGCAACCTGCTCTCTTTCGACCTTCTCCTCCACACGGATGTGGAATAAGGTTTTGACCGTCTCCTCCTGTATGGCGTCGATCATATCGTTGAACATATCGTAACCCGTCATTTTGTATTCAACGACGGGATCCCTCTGTCCGTATGCCTGAAGACCTATTCCCTGTCTCAGCTGGTCCATATCGTCTATATGATCCATCCACTTACGGTCGATAACCTTGAGCAGTATGACACGCTCAACCTCCCTTATAGACTCCGGCTCAGGGAATTCCGCTTCCTTATCCTCATAAAGCTTCACCGCCTTAGTCTTAAGATACTGCTTCAGTTCCTCCTTCCGCTTCATATCCCTTACATCGGGAGTCTTCACCGGCTCGATCGGTATGGTGGGAAGAAGTATCTGGTTCAGTTCTCTCATATCCCAGTCATCGGATGACGAATCCTCTCCCACGCAGGTATCCACGGCACTGTCAACCGTATCCGTTATCATCTTGTATATCGTATCCCTCATGCTCTCACCGTCGAGCACTCTGCGTCTTTCCTCATAGATACGTTCTCTCTGTTCGTTGTTCACGGCATCATATTCGAGAAGATTCTTTCTTATGCCGTAGTTATTCTCCTCGATTTTTTTCTGGGCTCTCTCAATGGCTCCGGACAGCATTTTATGCTCTATCTGCTCTCCCTCCGGAACCTGCAGTGCTTCAAAAGCCGCCATAAGCCTGTCGGAACCGAAAAGCCTCATAAGGTCATCCTCAAGCGAGATATAAAATCTCGAAATACCGGGATCTCCCTGACGTCCGGAACGACCGCGCAGCTGATTGTCTATACGTCTCGCCTCATGCCTCTCGGAACCTATGACATAGAGTCCTCCGGCGGCAAGTGCTTCCTCGTCAAGCTTGATATCGGTACCACGGCCTGCCATGTTTGTTGCTATCGTGACGGATCCGTGATGTCCGGCGTCGGCTATTATCTCAGCCTCCTGCTCATGGAACTTGGCATTCAGCACATTATGCTGTATTCCGCGTTTCCTGAGCATTTCTGACAAAAGCTCCGAGGTATCAATGTTTATGGTACCGAGCAGGATAGGCTGTCCCTCTGCATGAGCTCTCTCTACCTCATCACAGATCGCTCTGTATTTCTCCTTCTTAGTCTTAAACACCGCATCCTGTCTGTCTTCACGGGCGATGGGTTTATTCGTGGGTATGGTGACCACATCCATTCCGTATATCTCACGGAATTCCTTTTCCTCGGTGAGAGCGGTACCTGTCATGCCGCATTTCTTATCGAACTTGTTAAAGAAATTCTGGAAGGTTATGGTCGCGAGCGTTTTGGATTCCCTTTTAACCTTAACCTTTTCCTTCGCCTCGATCGCCTGATGAAGTCCGTCAGAATAACGCCTTCCCGGCATGATACGTCCGGTAAACTCGTCGACTATCAGCACCTGATCGTCCTTTACTACATAGTCCTTGTCCCTGTGCATGAGATTGTGCGCTCTAAGCGCCAGGATTATGCAGTGCTGTATCTCAAGATTCTCAGGATCCGCAAAGTTATCAATATGGAAATACTGCTCCACCTTATGCACTCCTTCCGGAGTGAGGTTGATCAGATTATCTTTTTCATTCACGATGAAATCACCGGTCTCTTCAATCTCGATACCCATGATCGCATCCATCTTTGAAAGCTCATCGGCCGAAGCTTCGCCCCGCTGCATCTGTCTTGCAAGCTGGTCACACAGCTGGTATATCGCCGTAGACTTCCCTGACTGTCCGGAGATTATGAGCGGAGTCCTGGCTTCGTCGATCAATACCGAGTCAACCTCGTCAATTATACAGAAGTGCAGCTCCCTAAGAACAAGCTGCTTCTTGTATATCGCCATATTATCACGAAGATAGTCAAATCCGAGCTCGTTATTTGTGACATACGTTATATCACACCCGTATGCCGCCTGCCTCTCCTCCTGGGTCATCCCGTTAAGGACACAGCCTACCGTAAGGCCCAGAAATTCATGGATCTGTCCCATCCATTCGGCATCACGTTTTGCCAGGTAATCATTGACGGTAACTACCTCGACGCCCCTTCCTTCAAGAGCATTCAGGTATGCGGGCAAGGTACATACAAGTGTTTTTCCTTCTCCTGTACGCATCTCGGCTATACGCCCCTGATGGAGGATCACTCCTCCTATAAGCTGTACCCTGAAGTGTTCCATGGAAAGGACCCGCCTCGAGGCCTCCCTGACTGTGGCATAGGCCTCGGGGAGAACATCATCAAGCGTCTCCCCGTCAGCCAGCCTTTCCTTGAATTTTTTTGTATTACCTCTGAGCTCTTCGTCAGAGAGCGCCTCCATCTGAGGCTTCAGGCTTTCTATCCGGTCCACGATCGGTATGATCCGCTTGAGCTCCCTGTCGCTGTGAGTGCCGAAAATCTTATCAACGATACCCATTATCAGTAATCCTTCGCTTCCTCTTCGCCGTTAAGAACTCTTAATCCGCCCTGCGCAAGTGCCAGGAGCTCATCCTCTCCGGGATATACCACCACCGGAGCTATCCAGTCCACGTATTTCTTGATCCCGTCAGTAACGACAGGTCCAT
This sequence comes from uncultured Lachnospiraceae bacterium, assembly GCA_902783395.1. Lineage (GTDB taxonomy): Bacteria > Bacillota > Clostridia > Lachnospirales > Lachnospiraceae > NK4A144. The sequence goes on along the minus strand of CACZRA010000177.1, from coordinate 2,309 downwards.
AAGCGATGCCGCCGGTCAGTATGATAGCATCTACCTTGCCTTCAAGCACGGCTGCTCTCGATCCTATATCCTTAGCGACCTGATAAATAAACGCATCCAGGATAAGCTTTGCGTTCTCGTCAGTTTCGGATCTTTTTGTGATCTCTACCATGTCATTAGATCCAAGATATGCCGTGAATCCACCGCCCCCTACAAGTCTCTTATACATTTCCTTTTCCGTATACTTCCCGGAGTAACAGAGTCTCACCAGCGGTCCTACCGGAAGTCCTCCTGCTCTCTCAGGAGAAAATGCGCCGTCACCTTCAAGGGCGTTGCTGACATCCACTACACGTCCCTTTCTATGAGCGCCTACGGATACTCCGCCGCCCATATGTGCAACTATGACATTTATATCCTCGTATCTCCTGCCGTTCTCTTTGGCGTAACGTCTTGCCATCGCCTTCTGGTTGAGCGGATGGAAGATGGAATTTCTCTGTATATCGGGAATCCCGGATACCCTTGCTACAGGCTGCAGCTCGTCTACCGCAACGGGATCGACTATAAAGGAAGGCTTTCCGATCTCATCAGCTATCTCGCGAGCAAGTACCCCTCCGAGATTGGAAGCATGCTGTCCCTGCGGTCCGGCCTTCAAGTCCTCGATAAGCGCATCGCTCACCTTGTAAGTACCTCCGGGAATAGGCTTTACGAGTCCCCCGCGCCCTACTACCATGTCGAGGGTTTTTACATCAAAATCCTGTTCCTTAAGACATTCCATTATTATGTCTTTTCTGAACTGCTTCTGATCGAATATGGTATCATACCGGGATATCTCATCCACAGTATGACGAAGTGTCTTGTCAAAGAGCATATTCTCATCTTCAAACACAGCTATCTTGGTGGAAGTGCTTCCGGGGTTAATAATTAGTGATCTGATTGCCATTGTCCGTATACCTCCTTTTTAACGGTTCTGATGGGCTGACGTAACAGCCGCAAGCGCTATCGAATTGACCTTCGTCTCCGCCGAATCCGATCTTGATGTAAGGATCGCAGGAGCCTTGGTCCCCGTAAGAATGCATGCATTCTTAAACTCCGTCGTGTGTACTATGAATTTGTAAGCTATGTTTCCTGCATGTATATCGGGGAATAAGATCACATCAGCGTCACCGACTATCTTCCTGTCCTCCGCATGCTTATGCTTTGCGGCCTCGGGATAGATCGCAAGGTCTACCGAAAGCGGTCCGTCCACTATGCAGCCCTTTATCTTCCCCTCATCATTCATCTTTGTAAGCTCTGCAGCTTCAACCGTCGCGGGCATCTTCTCATTGACCACTTCAACCGCTGCCACCGGTGCTACCTTAGGCATATCTATTCCGCAGGCATTGCAGATCTCCACGGTATTCTCTATGATACCCACCTTCTGCTCCAGCGTAGGATAAGGAAGGAAAGCAACATCGGCAAGGAATAAAAGCTGCGGCACGCCCTTTATCTCAAACACACATACATGGGACAGCAGCCTGTCAGTCCTGAGTCCCACTTCTTTATCCAGTATGGACTTTAAGAAATCCTTCGTGGAAAGCAGGCCCTTCATATACATATCCGCCTCACCGTCATGAACTATACGGACAGCCTCATGTGCCGCCTCTATGGGATCCTTGATATCGATTATCTCAAATATCGACGGATCGACCTTGAGATCACCGCATATCTTCTCTATCTGATCCTTATCTCCCACTAAGATGGAATCCGCTATCTTTCTGTCATGCGCCATCGCCACGGCTTCGATGACTTCATCATCATTTGCCGCTGCCACCGACAGCTTCTTCGTCGGAAACTCATTTACCTTGTTCAGCAGATCACTGAAATTCTTACTCATATCCCCTCTCCTTTTTTGCATCATAATATCCCCGTATCCATTAACGGGCAATTAGAAATTGTATCATTTCCGTCCATTTCTTGCAATACAAACACTTCCGGATGATCAGGCACGTCTCCTGTAAGATCATCACGAAATTTGACGGATATGATCAGCACAAAAAAGAACCGGCGCTTCTGCCGTATGAGACAGAAGCCCGGTCCTTTGAGATCCTGTGTTTCGGAAATTATGAAGCTTTTGCTTCCTTTGCTGCGATGATAGCCTTTGTAAGCTCGGGAACGATCTTATTGAGATCTCCTACGACTCCGTAGTCGGCAACCTCAAATATCGGAGCATCCTCATCCTTATTTATCGCTATGATGATGTCGGACTCCTCCATGCCGGCTACGTGCTGGATCGCACCGGAGATACCTATGGCGAAGTAAACATTGGGACGGACTGTCTTTCCGGTCTGTCC
>CACZRA010000176.1 GCA_902783395.1 uncultured Lachnospiraceae bacterium | reverse complement strand
TGACCTCTGCCCCTGCTCTTTTGGCTATATCCACAGGTACTATCGCTTCCGCTTCCTCAAAACCGTCTGCAAGAAAAACCGCTATCTTTTTGCCCATAATGTCCTCCTTTGTATCAGCCTGCATTTTACTGTATCATAATTACATACATGCTGTCTTTGTTACCGTTTTACCCGTCTACTATAACACATAGCGGTATAATGTGTAATGTTTAAGACAGATCAGACCGGTGTTGCCACTGATCATTATTCAGTCATATATCATCGTTGGAGGACTATCATGGATAATATGGAAATAGAAAAAAAATGGCGGGTATCAGACTTACCCGGAACACTTTCCGGATACGAATGCATTGATATGGAGCAGGCATATCTCAACGAGCATCCGACCGTCAGGATCAGACGCGAGAACGATGCCTATTTTCTCACCTACAAGGGCATCAGCGACAGCGATATATCCCATACAGAATATAATCTCCCGCTTACAAAGGAGGCCTTTGATCACATGCTCCCAAAATGTGACGGAAGGATCATAAGAAAAAAAAGATACCGCATCCCTCTGGATGACGGCACACTATGCGCAGAACTCGATATCTTTGACGAGCCCTTTGCTCCACTTATGATAGTGGAGGTGGAGTTTTCTTCTGTAGAAGAAGCAGAGGCCTTCACACCGCCCGAATGGTTCGGGGAAGATGTCTCCTATGACAGGCGGTTTAAAAACGCTGTAATGGCAATAGATCCCGGATTTGATCCCGCCGGAATGCTCTGATCTCCCTGTCACCCCCTTTTTGTAAGGCAATACAGGATAAACTTTGTATTCGTTTTGAAATATCTTCCTGCCAGCCTTTTGGGTTCGGTACAAAGCCTGTACAGCCATTCGAGGTACAGCTTCTGCATCCACAGCGGTGCTCTTTTGGCTGTTTCCGCATGAAAATCAAAGCCCGCTCCCACTCCTATCATGAGGCTTTTTATTTTATTCCGGTGTGAGTGCATGAATACTTCCTGCTTCGGCGCTCCGAGCCCGACCCAGACAATATCGGCATCTGATCCGTTTATTAGAGCCGTAATATCCTCATCCTCTTTGGCAGACAGTTTTCTGAAGGGCGGGGCATACTTACCGGCGATCTTTATTTGCGGATACCGGGCTTTTATCCTGCCGGCAAGTCTTTCCAGTGTCTCCGGACTGGAACCGTAGAAGAAATGCGATACCGAACCATCCGAGGTAACATCAAACATCGCATCCATGAAATCCGGGCCGGCTATCCTTTCGGCAGTCACGTTTCCGTCCATCCGCAGCTTCCATGCCACAGGAGCACCGTCAGGAAATGTATAGGCCGATCTGTTCAGTATTTTCCTGTATTTCTCATTTTCGACGGCAGTAACGAGGGTGTGAACATTGGAAAAACAGATATATCTCCCTTTCAGATCTCTGACCGAGCGAAGGACCTCCCTGCACGCTTCCCCCATATTCCCGACAGAATATCTTATACCAAATAAATATGCAGTCTTCAGCATCATACCAGTCCGTTATCTATCAGCTCTTCCTGCACTATCCTGGAGGCGGCCTCATCAATTGATTCCCCCGTATACGCTGCATTACAGAAGTCTTCTCTCAGCCTCTTCCGCATCCCCACATATCCGTGCACTTTCTCAAAGAGCTCCCTGTATGTCATGTGGAACATCTTTCCGTTCAAAATCCCCTCGTATATCACGTTATTGGGACTGATATTATGATCGAGCACAAAAAACTCCAGCCATTCGTCATAATTATCTTCCTTCACCCTTACACCCCCGTTTTACTTGACACGCTTTCTTTTATAATTGTATAATATCGCTTGCGCGTTGTGAAGCGCAAATGATGGCGAGATAGCTCAGTTGCAAAAACTGCCCTTTGGCTGTTTTTGGGAGCCGCTTACGAACACTATGTGCGAGTGGCTCCGAAGAGCACGCGGGCGTGCCTGTCGGCTCCCACATGTTTTTGACTGAGTATTTGCATCCCAAGAATGGCGAGATAGCTCAGCTGGCTAGAGCACGCGGTTCATACCCGCGGTGTCGAGGGTTCAAGTCCCCCTCTCGCTACTTGTTTAAGAAGACGGGAAATGCTTATATTTAGGCACTTCCCGTCTTTTTTTCTTCGGGCAGATAGTCCGAAAAGTTGAGAACTTTTGAGAACACTTCCTCCAAAGCCCGCTTTTTCTCAGCATTTTCAGCCATTGAGTAGTTATAGTGTTCCTCGTTTACCCGCTCTGAATGACCAAGCATATCGGCTACAGCCTTTTGCGGAAGAACAGTATTCAACAAAGAAGAAACTGTCCGTCTTATGCCATGGATTGAGGTCTTTTTTATTGTAAAAGTATCAAAGTCAAGGGTTATCCTGCACTCCGGGTGGAGGTTCTGGTTTACTGATGATATGCTGCCCTTGAATGGGCAGGCAAAAAACCTTCAGGAAGAGCTTGAGAAGGAAGGCGTTATCCTTTACGGAAAAACACCGGATCTGTCTGATGAGGATATAAAAAAGACTCAGACTTTTAGCAAAGTCAAGGCCTCAGAGATCTTGTCATGGCTCGACAGGCAGTCGGACATTGATAGCTGGGTAGTACTGGAGGATCTGGATCTTAAAAATGAAACGGTAAAAAAACATCAGATCATGACAGATCCGAATACAGGGCTGACAGATGAGGATATAGATAAAGCCACATCCACTTCTGATCAAGATCAGCATCGCTTCTAATCATAGAGTCCCCCCTCCTTATAATGACCTATGCTAGCAGGACCAAAACTTAATCACAATAACCTGAGAGGTAAAGTTTAATGTCCTTCTGCAAGAGTTATTATGGCAAAAGCTAGCTCATCGATGTTAGAAACAGTCAAATCTATCGGGCCCTCACCATAGGAACAACTGTAAATCTTTTCGCTCCGCTGTTTGTAAAGGCACGCTCCGCCTATGAAGCAGGAGATCTTCCACAAGCTCTTAAATACCAGCATGAAATAAATGACCGGGTGGAAAAGACACTAAAAATCGGAATATTCAACGCAATGAAATACGGATGGACACTCCGCGGAATAGACTGCGGACGCTGCCGCGCTCCCTTTAAGGAGCTGACGGACGAGCAAAAAAAGATTATGACAGAGCTCTTCGCCGGTCGCAGCTGACAAAACGATCACAGGGTCAGTCTCCCGTACTTAAACGGACAGCATCCGAAAAAGGAAGCTCATATATTATTGCCTCCTCCATAGGTGTCGCCTCGGGAAAGACCTTATTCAGGATCTTTTCCGTTACATCACCTGTTATATGAAAGCTGATACGGGTATCCCCTGAATGCTTCTTCAGAGCTGCACAGGACGCAGCTGTCAGGAGATATAACAGCCTCTGTCTGTCAAGCGCATCTCCACCACGCTGATATAAAAGCAGGTTCTGGATAACACCCTCAGCCTTTTTTGCAAAGAGGATACAGCCGTGTATTTCATCATCCTTAAGCTCAAAGAAGGAGATATCTTCATCAAGCTCCTTGGGAAAAATGCCGGAAACGACCTCTTCCCTTGAAAGGTAGTCACTGAATTCCGATATCCTGCCATCAGGAATATTCTTAAGGGCAGCAAAGCCTTCCCTTCCCTCCCGGGAGGAAAGCCTTGTTATGATGGATGGATTCTGGATCAGATGATTGTCCCTTATCATAGAAACAGGGATTTCATAAAAGACTCCCTTTTTTACGGGTTTAAAGCCGCATTTTTCAAAAACTCTGCAGATAGCCTTATTAAAGCCCTTCACACCGAGAACCTCCGCTGTAAAGACATTCGGTATTGAGAGCTCCTCTGCCGGATAAAGCCTCAGCATTTCCAGAAGAGCATATTCCAAAAGCTCCG
>CACZRA010000175.1 GCA_902783395.1 uncultured Lachnospiraceae bacterium | reverse complement strand
TTCAAAAAGCCATTTGACTTTGGGCGTCAAACAACAGCACGCTTTGATGCGCTGAGCGCATCAGTGCCCCGTCGCAAGTAGCAATTTGCGGATTGCGAGTGTGGTATCAAAACAGTGATTCAGTGCTTTTGGCTTTCATATTATTATATTATAACGATAGATTCAAAACAAGTTTTCCGGGAGGAAGGATGACTGATCAGGACATACGGAGATTTGAAGAAATATGTGCAAAAACGCTGTCATCGGAGCATGAAAAAGCAGGCATCGGAACCCTTAACGAAAAGACTCTCCACTCCGTATTAAAAAACTATCTTGAGCCGGACACCTCAAGACACGAAATCAGGATAGGACGGTATGTTGCGGATATTTTCAGGAATGATGAGATCATAGAGATCCAGACACGGAATTTCTATGGGATGAGGAAAAAGCTTTCTTTTTTTCTTGACCGTTACAGGGTCACGATCGTATATCCCGTTCCTGCTGAAAAATACATAAACTGGATCGATCCCTCCACCGGAGAGATACAAAGCCGGCGCAGATCTCCCAAAAAGCCCCATCCGCAGGAGATGGCACATGAGCTTATCCATATCCTCCCCTTCCTTGAGCATCCCAATCTGAATTTTCACATCATCTATCTTAATGTGGAGGACTATAAGCTGCTGAACGGCTGGGACAGCTCCCGGAAAAAAGGATCGGAACGCTATGAACGTATTCCTACAGGGATCGTCTCTGAAAAATTCATACGGAGCATATCCGATTACAGCTGGTTCATTCCGGAAACCCTCCCCGGGAAGTTTACAAAAAAAGAGTATAAAAAGAGCGCAGGCATCACCGATACCTGCGCCCAGCGTATGCTGTATATCCTGACGAAACTCGGCCTTATCAACAGGACCGGAAAAAAAGGACGGGCCTGGCTCTACGAAAGAGCCTGAGCCGGTGCCGTTATTTATCCAGAAATTCTCTTTGCTGCTTGATCTCAGCCGGAACAGCGGCTCCTGCCTTTTCTATCTTGGAATAAACTATCTCCATAAGTCTGAGTCTCTGAGCCAGTTTTATGTCATATCTTTCAATGAGCTTTTGATAAGCCGGACTCGAAAGCTGAAGCTTATCTCTTATCTCCTTTGAAAACGGACAGAATCTGAAGATTATGTCCCTTGAAACCTTATTCAGCCTGAGAGATCCCACGCTCTCATATACCACGTAGTTCATGTAATCTGATACAAAGACGGCTTTGGAAGAATTTCTCGCAGACTGGAGCTGCGCCTTGATCTTTTCTCTCAGATCCGGTGACAGCTCATGATTCTTCCTGTAAAACTGCAGATAATCACAGAACATCGATGTGAGCGAAGGGGTTGTCACATCATTCCAGTGTACTCCCTGCTCCCTCCGGCACATCTCCCATCTGAACTCACCGGCAAGCCTCAGCACATGAGAGCTCACCTCCTTATCAAGGAAAATGGGCATCATCATACGTCCGGGGGTATTCCTGTATGCACCGGATATCTCCTGCCAGAGCGCGGATCTTGTACCGCCGTTCGGCATCAGAATGATATACGGCAGTATCTCCGTATCTATAAACTCACGGGTCACACCTATATCGGTATTGGAATATACGATCTGTCTTGTGAAGCAGCTGTAATCGATCCCTCGGATCCTGTTAAGCGTATCGTGGATCGCCTTATAGGTTGTTATACTTGATGCGGGAGGTCTGGGGCAGCTCTCATTCGTAAATACCGGCACATAGCTCGATATACGTCCATATGTCATGCGGCTTCCGAGTTTCAGGAAATTCTGTATTTCAAAAGAAACCTTCGCATTCCTGTCACCCGAGAGTCTCTTCATCTCCTCCTGGCGTATCTCCCCATCATCATATCTTTGCTTCAGATACTTGGGATATTCCATATCGAACTCATTCTTTGACGGCTCGACCTTGCCCTGGTTTATGAGACAGAGCCATTCATAAGCTGTCAGGACATTTCCTTCGGGATCCGGCTCATATGATTCCGCAAGGCTCTCCAGAACCTTTGTGTTTGATTCGCCGGCAAGCTTTTCATCCACAAATCCGAAGTAAAAGAACATCTTCATGACTGTTGGAATTTCTTTATCTACCAGGCTTCTGAAAAAAGCTCCCTCATATATCACAAAGAATATCTCACTTATCTGCCTTCTCATAAGCCTGATATTGTCTTCTGTTGAGCTCTTGTCTGAGACGGCAGTAAAATCCGAGATAAGCTTCCTGAAGGTTTCCGTTCTCGCCTCATCAAGACCGGCATATTCGACTATCTGCTGTAATGCGTCCTTTATATTCCCGCCTGACGAAGTCTTTGCACTCCCGCCTTTCTTTCCGGCATCCTCTCCCTTGCCTACAAGCTCCTCGATATCTCCCTCATCCACACCGGTATCTTCATCTCCGGTATATTCATCTTCATCGTCTCCGGATTGCTCGCCGACCTCAAGATCGTCGCGCGACATAAGCTGAAGGTCGTACTCACTCTTCTTTTCTATAAGTTCCGAAAGGATCGGTGACAATACCTGAAGATACTCAAAAGCGTACAGTACAGTACCTGTACAGAAAGCAATATCCTTCGAAGGGAGCAGTTTAGTGACAGCCCTGAAATAATCATTTCTCCATACATACAGATCATATTTCTTTTTCTCAGTTATCCCGAGCATATCGGCAAGCTCACGACATGCCTCAATATGCTGTGCTGTCTTCTCAAACATTCCGCGCACGGCATACAGGGCGGCATTTGTAATAAGCGGTGAGATCTGGGGGTTTGCTTTTAAGATAGCGCGGACATTTTCCTCGCTGTGATACGAATATGAGACGACCATTGCGTCTTCCTTCGCTTCATAATCGAAACGGTATTTTTCCCCCGGTGTTTCATAGAGTCCTATGATAGACCCGTACGGGATCTCAAGCGTCACACTTCCTGATGTAGCAATAAAAGAGCCCTTGATAACTATCTCGAGCTCATTTACCCTTTCATTTGTAGCATGCAGGATTTCACCGGATTGTATCGCTTGCTTTCCCATAGGTTAAATAATACCATAATTTAAGGATTTTTTACACAATGGAACTCAAGGAAACCGTCATGCACTTGAAAAAGTGCATGACGGATAAGACTAATCTGTTACCACTCCCTTTTTAAGGATGATATTCGCGTACAGCGCCGACTCTCCGGTCTGGATAACAACTGAAGAATGCTCCTTTGTTTTGTCATAGAACTCCCACTTGTCTATTTCTTCAAAACAGGCATCTCCGCGTTCATCGTACTTTCTTACTATCTCCTTGTAGGTATCCCATATAGGTGTCTCTACAGTGTCTCCCTTTACTACAGCCATAAGAGTCACCGGGTGATCGACATAGGTATCCAGCGGAAAGACCTGAAGTATCGCATCGAGTATTTCAGGCACTCCGTGTCCGTCCATACGGATAACCTTCTTTCCGTATGTGGTCCCAGGAAAATTTCCGTCTCCTATCGTAAGCTCATCAGTGTGTCCCATCTCGCAGAGTATCTTCAAAAGCTCCGGAGGCAGTATCTTGGGTATTCCTTTTAACATTGTCCTTCTCCTTTTATCTTTAATATTAAGATGGCCCTCTCCGAAGAGAGAGCCACCGAATAAACAGATAATGTATATCATTCAAGCATCAATGCATGATCTGTTCTGTCATCAATCGTACAGGTTAGGTGCGATAGTTGCATCATCCATGTTCGATGCATCATACCAGTAACCGGCTGTAGGGAAGTCCTCAACCTTGTCACCGTTAGCTGCCATTGTCAGAGCATAGATTGCATAGTAACCCATCATAAGAGGAGACTGGGTAACTGCACCGTACATTGTTCCGTCAGAGATAGCGCCCTTGATGATAGAACCTGCATCAAATCCGACACCGATAACATCGCCTGCTGCTGCGTCTGTTCCGAGGATGGAAAGGTTTGCATCTGCTGCAAGAACACCCTCAGCTGCAGTCTGGTTTGAACCGAAGATACCGATCGTGTCAGACTTTGACATGATCGCCTGTGCCTGAGCCGAGCAAAGCTCAACTGTTGTCTGAGCGGGAACAGCAACTTCGATAACAACGTCTGCTGACTTTTCATCTGCAAGATCAGAATGAGCTGACTTTGCCTCGTTTGCATAGAACTCATTACCTATAACAGCAACAGTCTTTCCGTCAGCTGTGATAAGATCGATCATCTTGTTAACGAAGCCCATGCCTCTCTGCTGGATGTTAAGAGCTGTAGCATCCTGGTTAACCTCACCGATACGGACCTGTGCGGTAGCGCTTCCGATAACGTCCTTAAGAGCTTTGTACATGTTCTCAGCTGCAACCTCACCTGCCTGAGTATTGTCTGTAGCAACAGTAGCAACGACTGATCCTTCGGGAGCATCAGCAACACCGGTATCAAAGCAGACTACAGGGATACCCTTGTCTGCGCAATCCTTAAGAGAATCAAGGACTGAAGTTGTATCGCAGGCTGCAAGTGCGATTCCGGGAGGATTGCTGTTGATATCAGAGTTAAGCATGTTAACCTGATCTGCTATATCAGACTCTGAGTTGGGACCGTGTGCATCATAATCAACACCGAGCTCAGCCTTAGCCATATCCATACCCTTAAGTGCTGCCTGCCAGTATGTTGACTGGAAAGACTTAACGTCTACAGGGAACTTATAAGCTTCCTTAGCCGTAACACCGTCGAACTGTGTGCCGCCGGTATACTCGCCTGATCCGCCTGTTGCAGCGGGAGCCTCCTCTGTTGCTGCTGCTGCGTCATCTGCAGGAGCTGCTTCATCTGCTGCCGGAGCTGCCTCTTCCTCTGCAGGAGCCTCATCTGCTGCCGGAGCTGCTTCTTCTGCTGCTGCGGGCTCTGCCGCAGGCTCTGCTGCCGTGCCGCCGCAACCTGCGAGCAATGACATTACCATCGCTGCACTGAGTAATGTTGCCAGTACTTTCTTTTTCATAATTTTCTTCTCCTTTTTTGAAATAATTTTATATATGAAGCGCCCTATTGCGCCGCATACCTATTGTTCCTTCGCCATTCTCCGCTTTTTGGCGACGTCTATCATGACCGCTCCTATCAGGACTATTCCTGTGATGATCTGCTGCCAGTTTGCCTGAAGTCCGACATACGGCAGACCTGTCTTAAGAAGCACTATTACAAAAACTCCTGCAAGTGTTCCGAGGACGGAACCATATCCTCCCGTTGCGGAAACGCCGCCGACGAAGACGCCGCCGATGGCATCAAGCTCAAGTCCCGCTCCTGTTCCCGGCTGCACCGTGGGAACCACTGCCGCATACGCGATCGCGGCAAGTCCCGCAAAAGCACCGC